>CAWUOF010000207.1:0-7375 GCA_963923765.1 uncultured bacterium
GTAAAGATAGCCTTAGTTTAGACAACAATCAAGCTGTAATTTACAAAGGCCCTTGGAAACAGGTATTAGATGACGACGGTCACACCTTCGATCGAGGTAAACGAGTAGAAGTATGTGATAAAACTTACCAGATATTAACTAATACTAATAGTCCCTATCATCACGATATCTTACCAGTGACTTTGCCAGAAACAAATCAAAAATCCTCTTGTAATTCTGGTAAATGCTGTTAATTTAATTAACAATAAATTGGCAATATTGAAAAAATCTATAAATTAGATATGTATATTTCAATATTAGCCAAACAATATCTATAATTTTTGTTTATAACCCACTTAGATATTAAAGTACAACAACAGTTTATTATCTATCATAAGCCGTTGTTAACTTGTTTTAACTAAAAATATTATAAACATAACTTTTAAGTCTATTAATTGGGTATTTTTTTATGGCACAAATTCTGAATTTAAAAAAATTCCAGCATATTTTTTGAGTGAGGTAGGTTTTTGCTTAGTATAGCAAACCTATCTTTTGAAAGTAAATTGTCTCATTCCTTTATCTGACAAAGGTTTCAACCTTATTGTTACTCACCAGGTCTAAATAATTAACGCCTGTTAAAGTTTCTCCACAAGTATATTTTCTACACAAGCAAAGAAACTAACAGGCGTTGTAATTATTAAAAAATTGAGACTTTTTTAGAAAAGACCCAAAGTTAAAGATTTATCGATCGGGAAAGTAGCACCAATACCTAACCAAAGGGTAAATAAAGTACCAAATAGGAAAACAGCAGTTGCTACTGGACGACGGAAAGGATTTTGGAACTTGTTAACACTTTCAATGAAAGGAATAACAATTAAGCCCAGAGGTACAGCAGACATTAACACCACACCTAGAAGTTTACTAGGGACAGAGCGGAGAATCTGAAATACAGGATATAAATACCACTCTGGCAAAATTTCTAGGGGAGTAGCAAAAGGATTAGAAGGTTCACCTACCATTGCTGGATCTAGCACTGCTAAACCGACGCAAAGGGCAAATGTACCTAAAATAACCGTAGGAAAAATATAAAGTAGATCATTAGGCCAAGCGGGTTCACCATAGTAATTGTGTCCCATGCCCTTAGCTAATTTTTCCCGGAGTGCCGGATCACTGAGATTGGGTTTTTTCTGGATTGACATATTTAGAGAGTGCTCTTGCTGATTAGGATTTTGATATTAATACTCTGGTTTTTCAAAAAAAACACAGATTCTTTCAGAATTGCATGATGAAGGAGAAAAAACCTAAAGCAATGCAATTCTTTAATTTTACAATGGTCCAGAAATACCTTGTTTGCGAATCATCAAGAAGTGCAACAGCATAAATACGGCAATTAGCCAAGGCAATACAAAAGTATGTGCACTATAGTAGCGAGTTAAGGTAGCTTGACCAACGCTAGAGCCTCCACGTAGCAAGTCAGCGATGAGGGTGCCAACTACGGGAATTGCTTCAGGAACACCGGATACAATTTTTACAGCCCAATAACCAATTTGATCCCAAGGTAGAGAATATCCAGTCACGCCAAAGGAAACAGTGATTACGGCTAGGATTACACCAGTTACCCAGGTTAATTCGCGGGGTTTTTTGAAGCCACCAGTGAGGTAAACCCGGAAGACGTGGAGAATCATCATTAATACCATCATACTAGCTGACCAGCGGTGGATAGAGCGGATCAACCAGCCAAAGTTTACTTCGTTCATAATGTATTGAACCGAGGTAAAAGCTTCGGTGACAGTTGGCTTGTAATAAAATGTCATAGCAAATCCAGTGGCAAACTGGATTAAAAAGCAAGTCAAGGTAATACCACCCAGACAATAAAAAATATTGACGTGGGGAGGGACATATTTGGTGGTCACGTCATCGGCGAGGGCCTGAATTTCTAGGCGTTCCTCAAACCAGTCGTACACTTTGGACATGAATTGACTGTTCCTAAAACATATTGCTGTTCATAAAAACTGTAACATAATTGAAACAATGTTTTCACAAAGGCTGAAAAGTCTTATATATATCAATTTCCTAGTGGTGGTTATTCTGGACGATCGCCCCCAATTCGGCCATAAAATGGCCGATATTACCCAATTTGTACCCTGTAAATTAAGATTTGTAATATGAAAAAATCAATTTTTCGATGTGGATTGCTGTTAATACTGCCATTGTTGCTAACTTTTAATTTGTGGGTGAAGCCGGCAGTGGCTCTAACAGAAGATCAGAAGCTGATTAATGAAGCATGGAGAATTGTAAATAGAGCTTACATAGATAATACTTTTAATCATCAAAATTGGTTAGCGGTGCGGGAAAAAAACCTAAAAAGTCGTCTGGACAATCGCGAAGAAACTTATAATACGATCGCCAAAATGTTAGCTAGTCTCGACGATCCTTTTACCAGATTATTAAGACCGAATCAATACCGGAGTTTACAGGTTAATACTTCTGGAGAATTAACAGGTGTAGGATTACAAATTGCTTTAGAAGAAAAAACGGGAGTGTTAGAAGTAGTTGCCCCGATCGAAGGTTCTCCTGCTGATAAGGCTGGAATTTTACCCCGCGATCGCATTCTGGCTATTGATGGATTTCCTACTACTAAATTAACTCTGGATGAAGCGGCAGAAAAAATGCGGGGGCCTTTGGGAACTAAAGTAATTTTAACTGTTGAAAGAGAAACTGGAAAGACATCAGAATATACCTTAGTGCGCGATCGCATAGCCCTTAATCCCGTTACCGCCGATTTACGTCAATCTTCCGCAGGCGTACCTATTGGTTATATTCGCCTCAATCAATTTAACGCCAATGCAGCTAACGAAATGTCTCGCGCTGTTTCTAGTTTAGAACAACAAGGCGCAGAAGCTTATATTCTTGACCTTCGCAATAATCCTGGTGGCTTATTACAAGCAGGTATTGAAATAGCCCGACTGTGGTTAAATGAAGGCACCATAGTTTATACCGTAAATCGTCAAGGAATTATCGGCAGTTTTGAAGCCGATGGTGAAGCTTTAACTAAAGATCCATTAGTAGTATTGGTAAATCAAGGTACTGCTAGTGCTAGTGAAATACTTGCCGGTGCCCTCCAGGATAACGGACGTGCCCAACTTGTCGGGGAAAAAACCTTTGGTAAAGGGTTAATTCAATCATTATTTGATCTTTCTGATGGTTCCGGTTTAGCTGTAACAGTGGCTAAATATGAAACTCCTAACCATCACGATATTCATAAGCAAGGTATTATGCCAGATTTAACGGTCTCTTTAGAGTCGATGATTAACCGTAATCAAATTGCTACAGAAGCAGATCAACAATATCAAGCGGCTATTGAGTTATTAGATCATGTTTCTACTTTGGCAAACGCCCCATAGATGCTGAAATTTTGATTGCTAATATCGGGACTTAAACTAATTTTTTGTTTAAGTCCCTTTAATTATTGTGGATATTAGCGCCCATGATTATTTTTGACCCCATATACTTGTAATATTTTATACTACTTTTTGTAATACAAAAGTTAAGTTTTTCACCAAGCCCTAGTTACAAAAAAATGTAAATTTTTGTTAAAGATGTGGGGGGTGTCACCCCTCATCTGCTTATAATAATAATCGTATAGATGCACCCTGATGGACACGCCCAGTTATTGTGATTGGGCGTTTTTTGTTTTTAGGGGACCTATAACTCGATCGGCTTTCACAGGATACAGAGTAGGGCTATCCTCACTAGGGAAATCAATTAGTTATTTAAAATGGAATAGAAATCTATTAACCGTCGAAAACAAATGAATTTAATTCGACTTTTAGCTGCATTTTTTCTACCACCTTTGGGGGTATTTTTAACAGTTGGACTTGGTGGCGCTTTCTGGCTTAATATTCTTTTAACTATCCTGGGATATATTCCGGGCATCATTCATGCAGTTTGGATCATTGCCAAGCATGATAAATCAGATTAATCAATTTTTGGGATTAATTATGCCCAGCACATCTAATTTTAAAAATTATGTGCTGGTTTTTATTTTGATATTTAATAAAATATTGGCGAGTTTATAATTTGAATAATACTAAAATTAATCAGCATTAAGACAATGCTAAGACAACATAAAAAAATTAGAGATTTAAACAGTAATTTTTTTTATATTACTTTGTGGGTAATTGCTGGTAAGGTTAAAGTAAACGCTGTATAACCTACTGTGCTGGAATTTAGGATAAGATCGCCGCCATGAGAACGAGCAATTTCTCGTGATAAACTTAATCCTAGTCCTAAGCCTTCAATATGACGGTTGCGAGATGGATCGGCGCGATAAAAACGATCGAAAATTCGCTGGCGATCGCCTTCCGGAATATCTTGGGAAGAATTACTAACAGTAATAATTAGATTTTTGGGGTTTCGTTTTGTACTAATTTTTATCCATCCCTCCGGTAAATTATATTTAATTGCATTACTAATTAAATTTTGTAAAACTTGAATTAATAAATCTTTATCTGCTTGTATATATATTTTTGCAAGTATTTCTAATTGGATATCAAGATGAGGTGCTAACATTTCTATATCTTCTGCTAATTCAGTTAATATTTTTGATATATTTACTTGCGCTAAATGTAAACGCATTTGGCCGGCATCTGCTAGGGAAAGTAGTAATAATTTCCGAATAATTATACCTAAATGACGCACTTCATCTAGTAAATTACTTAGATTTTGTTGTAATTCTGAACCAGGTGGTGCTTGTTGTAAAGTTCGTTCTAATTCTCCTTGTAAAATAGCTAAGGGTGTTTTTAATTCGTGGGCAGCGTCAGCACTAAAACGTGATGCTTGTTGAAAACTGCGATCGAGACGTTCCATCATTTGATTAAAGACTTGAATTAGTTCTATAAATTCTAAATCACCTGCACTAATAGAAATCCGTTGATCTAAACCTTTAGCTGTTACTTGTTGAATAGTTTTAGTAACTTGTCGTAAAGGTTTTAAAGCACTTCCTGATAGTATCCAAGCCCCAAAAGCTACTAAAATTAAAACTAAGGGAATAGCTAGGAAAAAAATATTCCTCAGAGTAGCCATTTCTCCTTCAAGCTGATGACAATTAACAGCGATCGCAATTGCCACAAAAGGAGATTTTACAGTGCCTATACGCCAATTACCAGAATTAGTACGTTGAGTGCTAATTATAGAAATCTGATTAATATCTTTAGTATGAATTTCCCTCAAAGGGCCTGGTGGCAGTTTTCTGCGGTAAATAGCATCAGGCGGCGGTGGCATTAAATGTGGCAATAAGGGATTATTTCGCGGTGGTTCTTGTTCTGGTTCTCTGTCAAGATGCGGCGGTGGTTTAAACAGAGAAAAAGCAGGTGGTGGCGGTGGTGGTAATCTATAATTTACTGATGGTAATTTAGCTAAAAATTCTACTCCATTTAAATCTTTTGGCCACGATTCGGATTGATATATAATTTTATTATTATCAACCACTAATAAAACTATGCTTGAATTAAAAGCAGTACGAAAAAAAGTAGGTAATGTTTTTTCGTAATTTTCCCAGTGTTGTATGGGCTGGGGAAAGGTAGATTCTTTTTGTAACTCATTTTGAATTTCGCTATCTAAATGAGCAAGTTTTGCTTGATAAATTAATAACCAAGAAATTACACCAAAACCTGCTAAAGCACTACCCGCTAGTAAGGCAGAAAGTAAAGCAATTCTGAGCCGAAAAGAGCGCATTTTCATAAATTTAATCTATTAGATTTTTATAAAATATAGAAAAATTTACTTACTATTGTCAATTACTATTGCCGGCTATGCCTAATTCCTTTGGTTAAGATTCTGATTTACGAAAAGAGTAACCAACACCGCGTACACTTTCTATATAATTACCTCCTTCTAAGCGATCGAGTTTTTTGCGAATACGTTGAATACAAACATCAACTAAATTAGTATTCGGATTAAAATCATAGCCCCAGACGTGCTCAAGAATTTGTGTACGAGTAAACACTCTTCCTGGGGAACGCATTAGGTATTCTAGTAAATTAAATTCGCGGGTAGTAAGTTCAAGGGATTCGCCATTACAAGTGACTTCACGAGTAATACGATCGAGTTTGAGGGAACCTGCACTTAAAATGTTTTGCCTTTCTCCAGAAACACGACGCACTACAGCATAAATACGGGCGATTAATTCTTCCACAAAAAAGGGTTTTGCTAGATAATCATCGGCACCAAGATTTAAACCTTCTAAGCGATCGTCTAATTCGTTACGGGCAGTTAATAAAATTACTGGTACATTTCGACCCGATCGCCGTAAACTTTTTAGAATTGCCAGCCCATCTTTACCCGGTAGCATTATGTCAAGAATTATAACATCGTATTCTCGCTCTAATGCAAAAATATACCCATCATCCCCATTATCGCAATAATCCAAAACAAAACCCTGCTCTTTTAATCCCGCGCAGACAAAACTAGCTATTTTGGCTTCATCCTCAACATATAGAATGTTCATAATTTCACCAGATATTTTATTTTCATTATAGATTACACCAAATTTAATTTCATTTTAATTACATTTTTGTAATAGATTTTTTACCAACGAGGGTAAACAGGCAACAGTAGTAATTTTAGATAATTTTTTACCAAAAATATTGGGGTTTCGATAAATATAACTAATACAAATATTGATTAATATATAAATAATTTTCATAATATTTTTTATATAAAATCGAAGAAAAATACTAGACAATAAAACAAATTTAAATGTATAATAATTAATCAATACATACATCACGTATTTAAGCAATAAAAATCCCTTGGCCTACGATAATACTTGTAAATATTTAGCGGAAAAATTTCCCGCCGCCTTTATTCAATGGTTACTACCTTTTGAGCAACCTAAAAATATTCAGGTACTCAAAACTGAACTAATTCAAGAACCAATCCGAGCCGATGCAATTGTATTTTTGCAAACAGATAATCAAATTCTCCATATAGAATTTGAAACCCGTTCCTATTCTGGCTCATCGATCGCCTTCCGAATGCTAGATTACTACGTGAGATTAAAAAGGCAATACTCCTGTGCCATATATCAAGTAGTAATATTTTTAGAAGAAACCGGGTCAGAACAAGCATTTATATCCGAATACACAGACACAAACACGCGACATAGCTATCGGGTAATTCGCCTGTGGGAAGAAAACCCGGATATACTGTTAAACATTCCTGGCTTACTACCATTAGCAACACTATCGCAAACCAAATCACCAGAAAATTTGTTACAGCAAATAGCTAATCGGATTGATACAATAGGAGAAAGCAATCAACAAGCAGATTTGCTGACTTGCGCTCAAGTGCTGGCAGGGTTGAGATTTGACAAAAACTTAATCAGACAAATATT
>CAWUOF010000208.1:0-7339 GCA_963923765.1 uncultured bacterium
AGAGTTACATAGTGCGGAAAATATCAATGGAAGCTCAATAAAATCAGCCCTATTAGCTACAGATGAAATTTTAGCAGTTTCTAACCAAAATAATCAAAATTCGGAATTAATATTTTTAAATCATTTATTATCAAAACAAATTCAGCGCCAAGAAGAAATTTGGCATCTAGCTAATAATTATATGGCATCAGCAGCCGCCGCCGAAGCCTTAAGACAACGGAATGAAGAATTATTAGATACTTTGCGGCTAAAGGATGATTTTCTTAGTAATGTCGGGCAGGAATTACGAACGCCATTAACTAATATGAAAACAGCTTTAACTTTGTTGAATTCTCCTCATTTAAAAGCAGAACAGCGAGTACGCTATATGCAAGTATTAAATATGGAGTGCGATCGCCAAACTTCCCGAATTAATGGTTTACTAGATTTAGTCCAACTCGATCGAGCCATAGAACATGATTTTTGGCAACCATTAAACTTAGCCGACATAGTACCTGGAGTAGTTAGCACCTATCAACCCCTAGCCCAAGAAAAAGGTGTTATGCTTGCCTATACTATACCTGATGATTTACCATCCATTTCTTCCCTGAGAGCATGGCTAAAACAAATTGTCATTAATCTTTTACATAATAGTCTAAAATTTACTCCCGCAGGGGGACAAGTTTGGGTAAAAGCTAAACAACAAGGGGAATATGTACAACTAGAATTTACTGATACAGGCGTCGGTATTCCTCCTAGCGAAATTCCTAAAATCTTTGACTGTTTCTATCGAGGACGTCAAGCTGCCGATGAAGATCCCTCCGGTGCTGGTTTAGGTTTAACTATTGTGCAAAAATTACTTTTACACTGTGGCGGTTCTATTTCTGTAAAAAGCCATCTCGGAAAAGGTTCTACATTTAATGTGCTATTGCCTATATTTAAACAAGAAGAATTGGTAATGTGATAAGTACCTGGCCTTTGTTTTATATAGGTTTTTGTCTGTTGGTAGTAATTAAAATATATTACTAACATTACCAAAATAATAATAGAATCATTAGTATAAAAATTCCTATTTGTATATATTATATCAGGGGTGCTAAAGCACAACAACGGTTTTTAAAAATGCTAGAAAAGCCCTTCAGGAATGGGGGCTTAAAACAGCATTTGATTATCAGCGTTGATAGGGGCGGGTTTATTAAACTTATCGAGTTATCATACAATTAATCGAATAACCCGCCCCTACATAAATTATCCGCATATTAGAATAATTGATGATAAAATCTTAATAAACTGGTAGGGGCGGGTTTTTCGATCAATTTTGATACTAGACGATAAGATTAATAAACCCGCCCCTAGCTTATCGATTAATTACCAACTAGAAAAGTAATCTTTCTAAAACTTGTCGCCACTGGAGAAAAATTATAATTTTCAGCAAAAATTAGCATGAAACAGCCCTGCTTCAGGAATGTTTTTTTTAAACAGCAAAACCAGAATATTTTAACTATATACATAATTATAATTTTTGCCTATATTATATTAGGGGTGCTAAAGCACAACAACGGGGTTTTTATAAATGTATCTTATTCATCGTTTTAAATTTGCTTTCATTATGACAGATATTACCAGTCTAACTAACTATTATTTAGTATTATCTATTTTTTCTCCTTTTCTTCCCTATGCAAGAGTTACCCCATGTTTGTAGATGTGGAATAGGTGATAAATTTATGACATTTCCGAGGTAGCAAAATGGTAACACAATTTATTTAGGCTTTATTTAATAATTATGGTATTCTCGAAAATGCCAATAAAGCTTAAACTCAAACATAAACAGAATTTTTCTTACCAATGACCATAAATAATTAAAATCAGACGAGGAACATCATGGGAGCATTAGTAGGACGAGATATATTAAGTCTAGCAGATCTTAGCCCAGCAGAAATTACAGAAATTCTGGAATTGGCGGCAAAGATGAAAGCCGGAAAAGTAAACCCGCAATGTAATAATAAGGTTCTGGGTTTATTATTTTCCAAAGCTTCGACCCGAACTAGGGTAAGTTTTTCTGTGGCCATGTATCAATTAGGAGGCCAAGTTATAGATTTAAATCCTAATGTTACCCAAGTAAGTCGGGGGGAACCGATCGCCGATACCGCTAGAGTATTAGATAGATATTTTGATGTTTTAGCAATTCGTACCTTTGAGCAAGCCGAATTAGAAACCATTGCAAATTACGCCAAAATACCTGTAATTAATGCTTTAACAGATTTAGAACATCCCTGTCAAGTATTAGCGGATTTATTAACAATTCAAGAATATTTTGGTAAATTAAAAAATATCACTTTAACCTATTTAGGAGATGGCAATAATGTAGCAAATTCTTTACTATTAGGTTGTGCAATGGTAGGCATGAATATTAGAGTTGCTACACCAAAAGATTTTGAGCCAAGTAAAGATATTGTGGAAAAAGCCAGAAGCTTAGGAAAAGATATAGAAATTACTATTACTAACGATGCGATCGCAGGTGTTAGCGGTGTGCAAGTTCTCTATACTGATGTTTGGGCAAGTATGGGACAAGAAGAAGAAGCTAGAACCCGCATACCAATTTTTCAACCCTATCAACTAAATGAACAACTGTTAGCTAAAGCTGACGAAAATGCCATAGTATTACACTGTTTACCAGCCCATCGAGGCGAAGAAATTACCGATGGAGTAATTGAGGGTAAACAGTCAAAAGTTTGGGACCAAGCAGAAAATCGAATGCACGCCCAAAAAGCTTTATTAGCAAGTGTATTAGGCATAATATGAAAGATTGGCTACAGGTATTCCGCAGTCGGAAAATGGCGGCTTTATTATTACTAGGGTTTTCATCTGGACTACCCCTATATCTAACCAGTCGCACTCTCCAAGCTTGGATGACACAAGAAAAAGTGAGCCTGGGGGTAATAGGTGTATTTAGTTTAGTAAGTTTACCCTATTCCTTGAAATTTTTATGGTCGCCAATTATTGACCGTTATGTGCCGCCATTCTTAGGCAGAAGAAGGGGATGGATGGCAATAACTCAAATTGGGTTAATAATAGCGATCGCGGCAATATCAACCATCCAAAACCCCACCCAAGCCTTACAATTTTTAGCTATTAATGCCCTAATTATTGCCTTTCTTAGTGCTACTCAAGATATCGCTTTTGATGCTTATCGTACTGATATCCTTTCAGAAATAGAATTAGGTGCAGGGGCATCGATCGGAGTTTTAGGCTATCGTGTTGCCCTCTTAGTTACCAGTGCTTTAGCCTTAATTTTAGCCGATTATATGCCTTGGCAAGTAGTTTATCTACTCATGGCAATTTTAATGGGAATAGGCTTATTAACCTCATTTTGGGCACCAGAACCCCCAGCCAAAGATACGCCACCCCATTCTATAGTCGATGCGGTTTATCTGCCATTTCAAGAATTTTTCCAGCGTCTCGGTATTACCGAAAGTTTACTAATTCTGGTGTTTATTTTACTCTACCGTCTGGGTGATTCTTTATTAGGAAATATGGTGACACCCTTTTTGTTGCAAATTGGTTTTAGCCAAACTAATATCGGTACAATTCAAGGCGGTATGGGTTTTTTAGCTACTACTGTGGGAGTTCTCACCGGTGGTGCTATTCTAACTAGAATAGGTTTAAATAAATCTCTGTGGATATTTGGAATTTTACAAGCTGTAAGTAATCTGGGTTATTATGTACTTGCATTAGCTGGTAAAGATGATTTGTTGTTGCTATTAGCTATTAATATTGAAAATTTCTGTGGTGGGTTAGTTGTTCCTACTTTTGTTGCCTTTTTAATGAATTTGTGCAACCATCGCTTTTCTGCAACTCAATTTGCTTTATTATCTAGTTTAATGGCTGTATCCAGAGATATAGTAGTCGCTCCCGCAGGTGCATTAGCACAGATAACAGGATGGCCTTTATTTTTTCTCCTGAGTTTAGTCGCTGCTTTACCTGGAATGCTATTTTTACCAAAATTAGCACCCTGGGGACAAGAAATTACTCCTATACCTCATCCCCAGAAAAGCGAGGAAGAAAATTAGGTGCAAAACCAGGTAAGATATAAAAATATTGACCAAAAATTTATTTTTTTCTAGTTATGCCTCTTTTTCGCGAATACATTGCTCCGCTATTAATTGTCCTGGTGTTTTTAATATCATTATTAGCTGTTAGTGCTAGGATTTTTTTACCTACAGATATGGCAGCACCAGCACCTATTGAAGAAATTAGTCCCCAAGATAAACAAGCTCTAAATTTAAACCCTAAAAATATAGCTGGTGTGCCTGTGGCTTTTAGGGCTGTGCTGCCCAGCTTGTCAGTCGATCAAGTATTGTAAAAATTGGTTTGTGTCTGAATTACTAATACCGGGCTATAGTCTGCGTGTTGGCTCTGGCATCGATCGGGCTTTGCTGCTGAAGTTTATGCAGCTTACCTATAAGGAATTATACCCAGAGCAAGATTTTTCGCATCTAGCAAAAACTATTGATCAGTATTTTTCTAGCCAAACTCCCTTATGGTGGGTTGATGTAGCTGAGTCAGTAGGTGGGGAAAATTGGCAACATAGAAAAACTGTAGCTTGTTTGTGGGTAGGAAATGCTATCGATCAGGTTAGTGGCGATCGCCATGCCCATATTTTTCTAATATATGTTGTGCCAGAATATCGCCGCCAGGGTATTGCTTCGGCTTTGGTAAAACAAGCGGAAATTTGGGCAAAAAATCGGGGCGATCGACAAATTGGCCTACAAGTTTTTATGGCCAATCAACCCGCCTTAAGTCTTTATAATTTAATGGGCTTTCAGCCTGTTTCTATATGGATGATTAAATCTCTCAAAGATGACGCTTAATGAGAAAATTTGTATAGGAAATTTAAAAGCTAAATTTCACGGATTTGTATCTATTTTTTGAGATTTTTAGTATGACTAGGACGGTAAATTTATTTTTATGCATGATGATGATGACGATTTAAACTTAAATATTGAAGCGGAATTAGAAGATCCCCTAGATCAAATAGAACCGTTTGATGCTGAGTCACAAGCGCCTAAGCCGGATCCAGAGGAAATGCTGCCTTTACTGGTTTCCGTTATACCTCAACAGCGTATGTTAGCGGCGCGGGCTTTTTGCGATATTGAGGACGATCGAGCTATACAGCCTTTAATAGCGTTATTAAGTGATGCTTGTCCATTAGTGCGGGTAAGTGCTGCCTATGCTTTAGGTCGCAATACTAGCCCAGAAGCGGTAGAATCTCTGATTAGTCAGCTTAATACTGATTGGAATGGTTATGTGCGTAAGGGCCTAGTTTGGGCTTTGGGTAACTGTCGCGATCGACGCGGGCTTATTCCTTTACTGGATGCTTTAAAAACTGATATTCCGGCTGTGCGTCTCTGGGCGGCTAGTGCGATCGGTCAAATGGCGGCTGTGGGTTATGATGCTATTATTACTGCAATTCCCGCCGTAATTGAAGCATTACGTCGAGATCCAGTAGCTGCCATTAGAAGTAATTGTGCTTGGTCTTTGGGGCAATTGTGTCGAGAATTACCCTCTAATGTAGTTTATGCAACGGCGATCGATGCTTTAATTGAAGCATTAGTAGAAGATACCGATATGGGTGTTAGAGAAGATGCTAAAACTTCCCTTTTAAAAGTAGGAGATCCTCGCGCCCTTCAAATGATAGAAGATTTAGAGGAGGAAGGATTTTAAAATTTTATATATTTATAGTCAGGGGATGTAATAATTTTTGCATCTCCCATAATTATATTAAACCTACATAAATATAGTTATTTTAAATAAGAATGATTTAAGTAGGATAAGTTTTTTTATTTATTTCTAATGCTGCATCCTAGAAACCAGTTTTTTTGAAAAGGCTTGATTTTTTTCTACTCATCAAAAACCGAATCAATCTTATTTTACCTGCTTATTGTTTCCATCTTAATTGAAGTTAATATAATAGCAAAAATTTGCCTATAAACTATCCCATATTATCAACAAAATAACTAAATTATCCTGCATTTCCGAGGTTAAGCTACTACTTATTAATAGTGGGTTGAACCAATAAAATTATTTATCCTTTATCCTTAAATTTGAATTTAACCAACTATGTATATATTATTAAAAAACAGCAAAAAACCGATTTTCTGATGGGTAGAGTTTTCCTTAACAAAAAGACTCCTTGTAGCAGAAAAACGGTTTTTGGAAACTTAGTAAAATGAGCTATTAGACAGTTTTAAAATTATTGGATGTAACAAGATTAGCTGAAACATTTTGCAAAATAGCTACAATTTGAGCAGAGCTTTGAGAAGATGCACCAACATTAATAATTGTATTAGTAGCATCTAAACCAGCGCCTTGTTGAATTGATAAATCTTTAAAGGCTAAACCATCAGTTAAACCGATAATATCTTCTGATGCAGTAAAGTCTGTAATTACTTGTACGCTAGTCGATCGCTTTGTCACTACAAAGGTATCAGCACCAGCCCCGCCGGTGAGGGTGTTTCTGCCTAAATCTCCAAAGAGTATATCATTACCTGCTCCCCCAATTAAGCTATCATTACCTTGACCGCCATAGAGGGTATCGTTACCATCACCACCGAGTAAAGTATCATCACCTTGATTGCCATATACTATATCATCACCTATATCACCAGAGGCAAAATCGTTACCTGCTCCAGCCAATATATTATCGTTTCCTTGTCCAGCAAAAAGGGTATCGTTACCATTGCCTCCCTGTACTATATCATCCCCTTGATTACCATATAAAATATCATCACCTAAATCACCAAATAAAATATCGTTTCCTGCGCCTCCGCTGAGAGTATCACTACCTTGACCACCAAAAAGGGTATCGTTACCATCGTTACCATTTAAGACATCTTCGCCAAGATTACCGTATATAATATCATCTCCGCCTAAACCAAAGAGAGTATCGTTACCAGCCAAGCCTATGATGATATCATTTTGTAAAGTTCCGGTGATGACGTTATTATTACTATCTCCTGTAAAATTGGCCATTTTTTTCTCCTCGTTCACCTAAATAAATTGTAATTTTTTTGAGAAAAATAATTAGTGGAATTATCTTTACTGATAAATTCCCATACCTTAATCTTTATTTTTGCACATTTAATTGATTTTGCCATAGATCTGACCAATATTAGTTGCTGTTTTGATACAAATATATTAGAAATCATTAAAAAATATATTTTTAACTTGGTTGGGTTTTGGTTGGGTTTTAACTATGCTGCACCTAAGCTACTAATCTAAATTTTTTTGAAGTTTTTTAATTTTTTTTAAAGTTTGTAAAGTTGAGAGTTGTAAAAATTGGTTTGGGAAATGTATTGAA
>CAWUOF010000209.1:0-7329 GCA_963923765.1 uncultured bacterium
ATTTCTTAGTTATTTCTTAGTTATTTCTTAGTTATTTCTTAGTTATTTCTTAGTTTTTCCATAATTTACATTACATGGCCTTTAATTAATCGGTTAGGCTGGGGCGGGTTTATATTATTAGTTATCTGTTGATAACAAAATTTATTGACCCGCCCCTACATATTTAATTATCTTAGGTATTAGCGATTTCTTGAAAATATTCTAGGGTTTTATTTGCCTCTTCTTCATCTATAATACTGAGGGCAAAACCTACATGAACGATCGCATAATCTCCTATTTTAGCTTCGGGAACGTAAGCTAGGCTAACTTCTTTGATAACACCGCCAAAACTTATTTTACCGGTTCTTGTCAAGGGATCTTCGCCAGAAATATTAATAATTTTTCCAGGAACAGCTAGACACATAATAATTGATAATTGAGAATTGATAATTAAGAGTTGAAAGTTGAAAGTTGAGAGTTGAGAATTGAAAGTTGATAGTGGGAGTAATTAATGTTTGGGGATGGTGTTATTAGCGGCTATAATTTGCCCCAGGGCGATGCTGCCATCATTGGGAGGGATGCGTTGATGCCAGTAGGGGTGTAAATTTGCCGATCGCAGTCTGGTAATTGTTTTTTCGGTTAAGTATTTGTTTTGAAAACATCCTCCTGTAATTATAACTCGTTTTTCTCCGATTATGTTAGCGATCGAAATAATACTTTCTATTAAGCTATTATGAAATTTTCCGGAAATTATCGCTACAGGTACTTTTTTGCTGATATCATCTAGGATTTGCATTATCAAAGGTTGCCAATCTAATACTAAAGGAAAACTAAAATTATTTGGTAATGTGTGACTAGGCTGGATGTTATTATTGAGAATATTAAAAGTATAACTTTCATCGGTAGCGATCGCTTCTAGGGCAAATTCTAATTCCATAGCTGATTGCCCTTCAAAATTAGTAATCTGACGTAAGTTTATAATAGAGGCGATCGCATCAAATAATCTCCCCACACTAGAAGTTATAGGGGTATTTATTTTTTTGGCCAGCATAGTTTTTAAAACACCCAACTCCCTTGGGGAAAAAGCTTGTAAGCTGAATAATTCCGGATTTTTATTATTAAATAAATCATCGCCAAAAATTTCGGATAATAAACCAATAGCTACTCGTCTCGGTTCTTTTACTGCTTTTTCTCCACCAGGTAGGGGAAAAGTTCGCCAATGGGCTACTCTTTGCCAAGAATAATCAGGTTTTATTAATATAAATTCTCCTCCCCAAATAGTATTATCTAATCCATATCCTGTACCATCCCAAGCAATACCTAATAGGGGTGGTTTTATTTGATTTTCTCCCATACAGGCGAGAATATGGGCGTAATGATGTTGTACTGGTATTATTGATAGATTTAAATCCCGGGCAAATTGACTCGATCGATAGTCAGGATGAGCATCACAAGCTATAATACTTGGTTGAAAATCGTATAATTCCTGAAAGTTTTTGATGGTTTGTTGAAAGGAGTTAAAAGCTTGGTTTGTTTCTAAGTCGCCGATGTGTTGACTAAGGAATATTTGATTTTCTATGGCAATGGCGATGGTATTTTTTAGATGTGCCCCTACAGCTAGAATTTTTGGTGAAGGAATAGAGTGTATTACAGGTGTTTTTTGTTTACTTATGGTGGTAAAAATAGGTAAAGGTGCATAACTTCTAGCCCGACGTAATACCATTTCTCGATCGGCGATAATTCTGACTATAGAATCATCTACAGGGCGTTTTATGGGGCGGTTATGTATTAAAAATAATTCGGCGATGTGATTTAATCTTTTTAGGGCGTCGTTTTCATCTATACATATCGGTTCATCGGAAAGATTACCACTTGTGGCTATAATGGGAAAACCTAATTTTTGGGTTAATAAATGATGTAAGGGTGTGTAAGGTAACATTACGCCTAAATAGGGATTTCCTGGCGCTAAAGATGGGGCTAATTTTGAGATTTGATTGGGTCGGCGTTGGAGTAAAACTATCGGGGCTTCAGGCGATCGTAATAATCTTTCTTCTTTTTCAGATATAAAACAATCTTGTTTGATTAATTCTAAACAGGGATACATAACGGCAAAGGGTTTTTCTTCCCTTTGTTTACATTTACGTAATGTTTTTACAGCTTCTTCGTTTCTGGCATCTACCATTAAATGAAAGCCGCCTAAGCCTTTAATTGCTAATATTTTTCCTTGACAAATTGCTGTTACGGTGGCGTTTAATGCTTCATGGTGGGTAGCTAATATTTGTCCGGTTTTATCCCATAATTCTAAGTGAGGCCCGCAAATAGGACAGGCGATCGGTTCAGCGTGAAAACGTCTATCTAGGGGGTTTTCATATTCTGCTTGACACTGGGGACACATTGGAAAGGCTTTCATTGTGGTGTTACATCGATCGTAGGGTAATGCTTCAATAATGGTAAAGCGCGGCCCACAGTTAGTACAGTTGGTAAAAGGATAGTTATATCTGGGATTATTTTTATCGAAAATTTCTGTTAAACATTCTGAACAAGTAGAAATATCTGGTAGGACGATCGCGGTTTTTTCTCCATCGACACTAGGGCGAATTTCAAATTTTTTATAACCTATTACATCCAGAAATGTCGATTCTAAACTTTGAATAAATGCTGCTGGTGGTTTTTCCGTTTCGATGCGGAGTAAAAATGTTTCTAAAACTGTCGCATTACCTTCTACTTCTATATACACTCCTTGGGATGAATTATTTACCCATCCTGTGAGGTTTAATTCTGTAGCTAGACGATAGATAAATGGGCGAAAACCGACTCCCTGTACTGCACCCCGAATGGTGATATGTAAACGATTATATTTTTGTATCATTAGATATTTCCAAAAATGATAAATTAGGGAATATGAAACATAAAGAATAAGTTAAATATAATTTAAATATAAATAAATTTTGTAGCATAAATTATAGTTTGATTTTTTAAAATGATTAATTTATGTTTAATTTATTATGATTGCTTATTATTGGTCAACTTACTTATGTTCTAAAATTTTTTCATAGTTTAATATAAAAATAGGGGTAATTAAAAATATAAACAACCAGTAATTACTACTGGTTGTTATTTATGGTTCAAATATTAAGGTATTGGGAAGGTATTAGTTGGGATAGAGACTTAAAAGTTATTTTGATAGTACTGTTCAAGTTCACCAAGAACAGTTAACAATGGAGAATCTAGGGACTCTATCCAATCAGATACTTCACGGGTTAACCCCAGGGTAATTGTTCCTAATGATGGTTCAATTTGACTATTTTGGAACTTTACTTTTATGGAGTTTAACTGTGTAATCACATTATCTATCTGCTCTTTTTGTCCAGGTTTGCTTCTCTCCTGTTGAGCAGATTCTAAGGCTTGATCAAGTAATTTGATAAATCCTTCTATCTTAGATGTCATAAATTACAATTAAATTTAGTATAGGTGTATGGTTCTTCTTCATTAGATACATTTGACCAGATTATGCGTGTATCTTTAGAATCTTGAATAAATACTTGATGTCCACCACCTGGATAACAAGTACTAGGTTCTTGAGGTGCAGCAATACCGATGTAAACGTTTGTTCCGGCTGGAACGCTGACAGTTTCTTCATATTTAGCATCATTACCCCATGCTTGATTCAGCGCCAATTTAGTAATAACTTCCTCGGAAGAATCGTAGTTATCAATTGTTAAATATCTGCCCTTTTGATATTTTGAGTTACTGTCATAGTAGCGATAAAATTTGGTATCTTGAGTTAGGGTAAATTCTGTACATTGAGAATTTAAAAATGTAACTGCGATCGATTCTGGTAATGGACATTGGGCCGATAATTCATCAGCGAGACTAATTGGTGAGATTAAGAAAGCAGCAAATAAAGTTATTATAAACAAGGAAAAAAATAGCTGCATTTTAGCAACAATTAGCTGGATTTTCATGGTGAACTCCTAGAATATAATTTTACTTTTCCAATCATACAACAGATGAAGTAAAATGCATCTTATAATTTACAAATATATAAGAAAACAGGGAATCTAAACCCAAAAATAGGTAATCATACCAATGGTTTAAATTGGCACTACAGATCCTACAAAAAGTAAAATATTATATATCTACTCTACTAATAGAGGTATTATTCTTAACTCCTGAGAATTATTCTATTTTCTTTCTATTTCTATGATTCGGCTTCCACTACTATAAAATTTGATTATCAGGGATAGGTTTATAATTATTTTTTCATATATGACACACCCTACAAACATAATTATTTCTATAGGGTGTGTCAGATTTTAGCTATAAATCAAGAGATGCGGCAATTACGTCTGGCTGGCGAATTAGTTTAAAATTAGCTTTTTCGCAAATACGCTGCATTTCGATATTTTCGAGGAGAATTTCCGCCGTAATACGGCTAATTTTTTCGTTTCGTCCGATTTGAATTAGTCGATTTAGCAATTCTGTACCTAAGCCGTGTTCTTGATATTCATCACTAATTAAAATACTAAATTCGGCTTCATTAGTACCGTGTAATTTGTTTAAATGACCTAAACCGATAATTTTCTTTTCTCCTAGACCAGGAGATTTATAGACGGCGACTAAAGCCATTTCTCGATCATAGTCAATAAAGCAAACTCTTTGCATTTGTTCGTGGGAAATACGACTTCGCAAACTGATAAGATGGAAATAACGTAAATAAATACTACGTTCCGACAAAGTTTCCTGAAACTTAATTACTAAAGGCTCATCTTCAGGACGGATCGGGCGAATATTTACCTTAGAACCATCTAACATTATCCAAGGTGCTATATATTGTGTTGGATAAGGACGAATTGCCAGTTTAGGTAATTGCTCTTCTGTTACTTCTGGTTCGTATAATACTACGCGAGCATCTAGGGCAATTAATTGTTCTGGAGAAGCTAATAAGGGATTAATATCTATTTCTTTAATCCACCTTTGTTCTACTACTAACTGACTAAAACGCACCATTAGCTGTTCTAAATCAGGTAGATTAATTGGCTGCCGTCCGCGCACACCTTTAAGGGCTTTATAGATTTTGGTTTGTTCCATCATCCGCCGCGCTAAGGTAGTATTTAATGGCGGTAAAGCTAAAGATCGATCTTGGAAAACTTCTACCAATTGTCCCCCAGTACCAAATAATAATACAAGCCCGAATTGGGGATCTAAACTGCTACCGATAATTAATTCGTAGCCTTCAAATTTTACCATCGGTTGTACTGTCACACCGAGAAAATGTTCTGCACCTGCTTTTTCTGTAACGGTAGTTTCTATGCTGCGATAGGCATTTATCACGGCGTCGGCATCTACTAGATTTAATTTAACTCCTCCTACATCTGTTTTGTGAGTAATTGTCTTGGAGAATATTTTTAAAACTACTGGATAACCAATTTTTTCTGCCATTGCTACGGCTTCATCTGCGCTGGTAGCCATCAGGGTTTGTACGGTGGAAATACCGTAGGAAGCTAGAATTTGTTTTGATTCGTATTCTGTTAGTAATGTCCGGCCTTCGGCTCTAGCTTCTGAAATAATTTGCTCGACTAGGGGTATATTGTAAATACCCTCGGTAGCGCTATCAACTTCTAAGCCTAATATTGGCGTTTCGTATATTGCCCGCAGGTTGTAGCTGTAACGCCACATATAGTAAAATAAACGCGCTGCGGTATCGGGATAAGGGAAACAAGGAATACCTGCACGGTTTAGCATTCTTGCTCCTGATTCTACATCTGCACCCCCCATCCAACTTGCTAAAATAGGTTTATTACTTTTGGCATAAGTTTTGATCAAGTCGGCGGTTTTAGTTGGATCTGTCATTGATTGGGGAGTGAGAATTACTAACAACCCATCACTATTAGGATCTTTGATGGTAATGTCTACTGCTTTGGCATAGCGATCGGGTTCGGCATCTCCTAAAATGTCGATCGGGTTGTTGTGACTCCAATGGATAGGTAGAATTTTATCTAATTGTTCAATGGTTTCTGAAGATAATTCTGTTAGTTGACCACCTTCTGTAATGATGGAATCGGTGGCAATTACACCGGGGCCACCTGCATTGGTGAGTATTGTTAGTCTCGGTCCTTGGGGGCGTGGTTGTTTGGCGAGAATTTCTGCCATGTAGAATAGGAAGGAAATATTATTAACTCTTAATACTCCTGTCCGTCGGAAAGCAGCATCTAGTACTTCATCACTGCCTGTCATAGATCCTGTATGGGAGGCGGCAGCTTTGGCGGCAGCTTCGGTATGACCTACTTTGATGACTATAATCGGTTTATTTAGTGCTACTTCTCGCGCTGCTGATAGGAACGATCGCGCATCTCCGATCGATTCCATATATATAACGATACTCTGGGTGTTCGGATCATCTCCGAGATAATATATTAAATCTCCCCAGCCTATATCTAACATGGAACCGATGGAAATGAAGGCACTAAAGCCGACATCTTCCCGAAAACTCCAATCTAAAATAGATGTACATAAAGCTCCGCTTTGACTGATAAATCCCACATTACCAGATTTAGCCATTTTTGGGGCAAACGTAGCGTTTAATCCTGTTAACGGACTCATTACACCTAAGCAATTCGGCCCGATAATTCGCATTCCGCCTCGGCGTGCTTGCTCTAGTACTTGTCGCTCTAATTCTATGCCTTCGGAACCGATTTCTTTAAATCCTGCCGAAATAATTATTGCGCCTTTAATACCTGCATCTACACATTCACTGATTATCCCTGGTACTGTGGCTGCGGGAGTAACAATGACTGCCAAATCTACTGGTTCAGGTATAGCAGCAATATTAGAATAAGCTTTGATACCAAGTACACTATGGCGGCTAGGGTGTACAGGAAATACTGTACCGCCAAAGGGATTACTGATGAGATTCCATAGTACATTACGTCCGACACTGCCTGGTTTTTCTGTGGCACCAATTAAGGCGACTGTCTTGGGTTTAAAAATGGCGTCTAGGGGTTGGCGATCGTAGCCTATATTTGTTTCGACCATATTGATATTTGGATTGATGTTTCTGTGCATCAACCGCTCCTTTTAATATTATTTCTTTAGTAGGGTACGTTAGCTATAACAGTTCTTATATAACTATTTGCCTTAAAAATCTGACGTACTCTACCATATTTTCTACTCGATCGTAAACCTAAAAAGCTTGTCATCTTATGATAACAATATTTTCAGTTTTACATTTATATTCTACTCTATTGTGTGTTTTTTTCACGGAAAAATTTATAAGAGTTTTTTGGTTGCTTTTATAATGATTAATTGATATACCATTGATAATTTTCTTTATATTATCAGCCATTACAC
>CAWUOF010000210.1:0-7326 GCA_963923765.1 uncultured bacterium
TATTAGCACTGAGGGCTGAATTTGTCAGGGCTAGGAAACTTACCAGAGTAGTAAAAGCTTTAATTAATAGTTTCATAATTTTTTGCTATTCTAAGTTTATCATTGTAATAAACATATCCAGAAATTGGTAAACAAGGAACATCAGGAAAAATTACGGATTTTTGCAAGAGAATAAATTTTATTTAAGTATTAAATTACTGACGAGTTGATGGAGATGCTAGGTTAGGCTGCCTGTTTATATCCTGAAGGCGATCGCTTATCTACCCAAAATTTAACTTATCCCTGAAAAAAAGGTGAATTTAATACTTAATCTTTATAAAAATCACTGAAAAAATTTAATTTTGTGTTATATAGCCCTCTATATAGCGGCCCAAAGGCGATCAAGCTATTAATTTGGCCCTAATCCCATAAACTCTGAGACCAAAATCTGTAATGGCCATTTTTTTTAAGTAAATTTACGTAAAAAAATCAAAAATTTTTAGAAAAACCTCTTGCCATGACTGAGAAAGTATGATTATAATGTTTCGTAGAGTTAGCTAGAAAGGCATTCCAGGTAGTTGAAAGTTGGCAAAGTGGGGTATAACAATATAAACTAGGCCAACAATACAACTACCTCCTTTTTTTGCAATTTTCTTTCAAAAAATAAAATTATATTAGGCCAAAAATAACGGAAAAATCAGCGTTTCTGCATTACTACGTATATTTATGGAATAGTTATACGGATAGACTTACGTAATTTTGCTAAGATATTTGGGTATATTGGCCAATGTTTAGTCTTAATTTTTGTGGTTTTATCCTAAATTCCTATATAGTCTTTAAAGTCTCTAAAAAGTAGCAGTATATATATATAGTGCCTGTTTTGATTGGGATAATTTACTAAATAAATGGGTCAAAATTTAGGGATACATCCAGAGACGATCGAGGAAATTAAACAAAGAGTAGACATTATAGATATAGTTTCCGATTTTATAGTATTGCGGAAGCGCGGAAAAGACTATGTAGGATCTTGTCCCTTCCATGAAGAAAAAACCCCTAGTTTTACTGTTAGCCCCCATAAACAGATGTATTACTGTTTTGGCTGTCAAGCTGGCGGTAATGCGATTAAATTTTTGATGGAGTTGGGCAAGCGATCGTTTAGTGAAGTAATTTTAGACTTAGCAGGGCGCTACCAAATACCTGTAAAAACTCTCTTACCAGAGCAACAAGAAGAATTACAGCATAAACAATCATTAAAGGAACATTTATATCAAATTTTAGCTGTTACTGCCGATTTTTATCAATATAATCTTCGTCAACATGGTAAAGAAGCCCAAGAATATCTACAAAAAACACGGCAGTTAAGCCAGGAAACTATAGATCAATTTCAATTGGGGCTAACTCCTGCTGGCTGGGGAACGTTATATGGTTATTTAGTAGATCAAAAACATTATCCCGTAGAATTGGTAGAAAAAGCGGGGTTAATAAAAAAACGACAGTCGGGTAATGGTTATTATGATGTATTTCGCGATCGCCTAATTATTCCTATTTGGGATATTCAAGGAAAAATTATCGGTTTTGGGGGCAGAAGTTTAGGAGACGAACAACCAAAATATCTAAATTCTCCCGAAACAGAATTATTTGATAAAGGCAAAAATTTATTTGCTTTAGATAGGGCTAAAACTGCTATTTCTAAACAGGATAAAGCGATAGTAGTAGAGGGGTATTTTGATGCTATAGCTTTACACGCTGCTGGTATTAATAACGTTGTTGCTTCTTTAGGAACTGCTCTGAGTTTAAATCAAATTAGATTATTATTACGTTATACTGAATCTAAGCAAATTATCCTTAATTTTGATACTGACCAAGCTGGTACAAAAGCTACAGAAAGAGCTATTGGAGAAATAGCAGATCTAGCTTATCGTGGGGAAGTAAAATTACGGGTAATTAATTTACCTGAAGGTAAAGATGCTGATGAATATCTTAAAAATTATTCGGCGGTAGCTTATCGAGAAATTGTAGATAATGCGCCTTTATGGATAGATTGGCAAATTGAGCAAATTTTAAAAGATAAAAATTTAAAACAAGGCGATCAATATCAGCTAGTAGCCGAGGAAATGGTAAAGTTAATGGGTAAAATTAATAATAATGATACCCGCTCTCATTATATTAATCATTGTGCTGAGATATTAAGTCAGGGGGAAAGTCGGCTGATACCTTTACGTGCTAATGATATTATTAAACAAATTAATAAACCTCGAAAAAAGATTATTGGTAATAATAAAAATTCGGCGCTAAAAATTGTATCTGATAGCGGCGATCGCACTCTTTTAGAAAGAGCCGAAACCAGAATTTTAAGAATTTATTTACATTGTTCTGAATATCGACAGGCAATTATTGATATTTTAGAAGAAAGAAGATTACAATTTACTATTTCTCATCACCGATTTTTATGGCGATCTATTTTAGAAATACCGGAAAATTTTGAGTTAAATTCTACAGATTTAATTGCTAAATTACAAGATAAATATATACAGTTTCCTGAACATTTATCTACTATTCTTAATTTATTTCATTTAAATGAAAATACCGAAAAAGATATTATTCATGCTGGGGAATTAATTCAGGCGGCGGCGGCTTGTATAGAAAGGGTAATGTGTGAAAAGCGATCGCGTCATTTTCTGGAATTATGGCAAAAAACTAATCCTGTGCAAGACCCGAAAATGTGGCAATATTATACCCAAGAATTTTATGCTATTAAAGCTAGAATTAAAGAATTAGATACAGAGTTAAATTTTTTATATTTTTATCGTTAAATTATCGTTAAATTATCGTTAATTTATCTAATTTTTAAGAGGTATTTAATTATAAAAAAGGCAATAGGCAATAGACAATAGTTAACAATAGACATCTTGCAAAAATAATATGTCATACTGAGCGAAACGCAGTGTAGCGAAGTATCTTGGAGATTCTTCGCTGTCGCAATGACAGATTTTCGCACTTTTGCAAGAGGTCTAATACTATGCCATCATGCCATCATGCCATATATCCAAAATATTATGGAGAAGCTTGTAAATATTTCAGAAGACCATCACAAGCATCTAATAACAAATCAATTACTTGATTAAAACCTTCTGGCCCGCCATAGTAGGGATCTGGTACTTCTTTTAGGGTGTGATGGCTACAAAAATCACACATCATTTTTACTTTGTGTCGATATTGACCATCGCGATCGAGGTAGATAATATCTTGATAATTATCTCGATCCATTGCTAAAATTAAATCAAATTCGGTAAAATCTGATTTTTTAAATTGACGAGCTTTACCTTGAAAAATAATACCCCGACGAGCAGCAGCCGCCGTCATACGCGGATCCGGATGACTGCCAATATGATAACTACTAGTACCTGCTGAGTCACAGACAATAGCTGTATTTAAATCAGACTGATCAATCAAATGATTCATAATATTTTCCGCCGCCGGACTACGGCAGATATTCCCAAGGCAAACAAATAATATTTTCTTCGGCATTGATGATGAATTCATGGTTAGCTTTCTATGTGATATTACCACACTTCAATTAATTTACAATCAGAAATTAATTCTCAGGTAGAAGTCTTGGTATTGTGATTTAGAGTTGGCTGAAAATTCAGCTTATTTTACCAAAGCAGTAACACTTATCTTAATCAGGATAAAAAAAGCTTGTCCCTTTTTGTGATTAATTTTTATTTTTCTCGAATTTTTGGGAATTAATGGCCATTTTTTGCTGTGGCGATCGCTAAATATGGTATGGTACAACTATGGCAAAAAAATTTTAACAGGAGTATGACTGCAATAGCTTTAGGTTTAGCGCTTTTATCTTTAACAATTTGGATAATATTATTAGGTTTTCGTGGACAATTTTGGCGGGCAAATCAACGTTTAGATGTTCAAAATATTAATTTAGAATCATGGCCTAATATTTGTGCTATCATTCCCGCCCGTAATGAAGCTGATTTATTACCTGTAACTTTGCGCTCTTTATTTAACCAAAACTATCCCGGCAATTTCCACATTATCTTAGTAGATGATAATAGCACAGACGGTACAGGCGATTATGCTAGAGGCGTTGCCTACGCCTTAGATAAAATTTCCCAATTAGATATTGTTTTTGGTGAAGCTTTACCCCCTGGCTGGAGTGGTAAACTTTGGGCTGTAGCACAGGGAATTAAACACGCCGAAAAGCTAAATAATTTACCAGATTATTTTTTAATTACTGATGCAGATATTCAACACCATAGCACAAATTTACGCGAATTAGTAATTAAATCCCAGGTAGATAATGTAGATTTAGTTTCCTTGATGGTGTTGTTACGTTGCGAAAGTTTTTGGGAAAAATTATTAATTCCTGCCTTTGTATTCTTTTTTCAAAAGCTTTATCCTTTCCCTTGGGTAAATAATCCTCAAAAAACCATTGCTGCTGCTGCTGGTGGCTGTATGTTAATTCGTCGAGAAACTTTACAGCAAGTGGGGGGAATTGAAATAATTAAACAAGCTTTAATTGATGATTGTGCCTTGGGTCAAGCTGTCAAATCTCAAGGAAATATATGGCTAGGACTTACTAATTTAACGCGCAGTTTACGCCCTTATCCGAATTTATCTACTATTTGGGATATGGTGGCTCGATCGGCTTTTACCCAGTTAAACTATTCTTCTTTATTATTGCTGGGAACTTTAATCGGTATGAGTATTATCTATATAGTCAGTCCTGTTAGTGCTATTCTGGGAATAATCAATAATAATTGGCTAATTGCTATTGTCGGTTTATTAGGATGGTTATTAATGGGATTAGCTTATTTACCTACTATCAAGTTATATGGTATTTCTTTCTGGTGGGCTTTTTCTTTACCTATAATTGCTGTGTTATATACTTTAATGACTTTTGATTCGGCTTGGCGTCATTGGCAAGGAAAAGGAGGTGCTTGGAAAGGAAGGGTTTATAATGAAAAAATTATGGGTAATAAGTAAGTTTAAATATAACTTCAATATTTGTATATTCAGGTTATATTGAGAAAAGAAAACGAAAATTAGCTAATCAATAATTATCAATCACTTAGCGCTAAAATATGCCTTCAATTGCTCGAAAAAACCTGCTATTAGATATACCTCGCTTTTTAGTTGCTCAAGCTGGTATTATGTTTGCTGTGAGTTTGGTAACTATTCAAACTGGCCTACAATATGGCTTTGCTCGATCGGCTTCGATTTTAATTGAAAAATCCCAAGCTGATATTTGGGTGTCAGCAGAAAATCAAGTGCATATCGGGTTAACTTTGCCTATACCTTACGATAGCGTGGAAAAAGCTAAAAAAGTTATCGGAGTAGAGCGATCGGAAGCATTAATAGTTAATGGCAGTGTTTGGCGCGATCGCAATAATAACCTTAATTCTGTTACCTTTATCGGTTTTGCTCCTGAAGGTAAATTATTTGCACCCTGGAATATTACTCAAGGTAATATAAATTCCCTGAAAAATCCCTATACTATTTTAGTAGATAACACCAGTTTAGAAGGTTTAAGTATTAAAGGAATAGGCGATACAGGAATTATTGGAAATTTACCAGCACATATAGTAGGATTAACCGCAGATACTAAATCATTAATTTTTGGAGATATAACTTTTACTTCCCTAGAAACTGCCCATGCTTACGAAACTTCACCTCCTAATTCCAAACTGCCTTGTTTATTAGCAAATCAAAATATACATTGTAGTATCTCCCAAGATAATTTTGCCGAAACACCGAAAAAGTTATCTAGTCAAGATTCTATTACCTTTGTATTAGTAAAAGCCCAAGCTGGACAAGATTTACAATTACTGAAAAAAAGACTAGAAGCAGCTTTACCAAATACCCGCGCCTATACTCGTCAAGAAATGGCTTTAAAAACTCAACAATATTGGATGGAGCGATCGGGCATAGGTTTTGTATTAGGCTTAGGTGCTGTTGTAGGAGTAATTGTCGGTGTAGTAATTGTCGGACAGATACTTTATTCTTCCGTATCTGATCATATCCGCGAATTTGGTACCCTAAAAGCAATGGGAGCATCAGATTTATCGTTATATGGGATAATTTTAGAACAATCATTATGGATGGCAATTTTAGGTTATATTCCTGGCATGGCTTTATGTTTTGGTGTGGCATATTGGACGGCAGCAACTCAAGGAATTTTGATTTTAATTACACCCGCATCGGCTGTAATAGTTTTTGGTATTACAGTTATTATGTGTACAAGTT
This sequence comes from uncultured bacterium, assembly GCA_963923765.1. Taxonomy (GTDB): domain Bacteria; phylum Cyanobacteriota; class Cyanobacteriia; order Cyanobacteriales; family CAWUOF01; genus CAWUOF01. Next base: position 6,244 of record CAWUOF010000210.1, read on the forward strand.
CGGCAATTTTTGCCATTCAAAAAGTTACTCGTGTTGACCCGGCGATCGTGTTTAAAGCCTAATTTTTGGTAACTGGAATATAAACTTTAATAACACTTAAAAACAATGGATAATATCGCGACTAAATATAAAACTCAAACTGCTGCCATTTCTGTCAATAAAGTAGAAATGTCTCTCCAGTCAGGAAAACAAATATTTCAAATACTGAAAAACATTAATTGGGAAATTCCTAGCGGTAAAATCCAAATTTTAATGGGGCCTTCTGGTTCCGGTAAAACTACTTTACTGTCAATTTTAGCGGGTCTGTTAACACCAACGGCGGGGGAAGTGCATTTATTAGGTCAAGATATAACTAAAATGTCGCGGACGCAATTAACTCGTTTCCGTTTACAAAATATTGGCTTTGTGTTTCAAAGTTTTAATTTATTTCCAGCCTTAACAGCCGCAGAAAATGTGGAAGTAATGTTAAATATGAAAGGCATTAAAGGTAAAAATGCTAAACAACAAGCGGAGGATTTATTAGACCATGTTGGCTTAGGAAATAAGGCGAAACAACTGCCTAGAGATTTATCTGGAGGACAAAAACAAAGAGTTGCGATCGCTCGTGCTTTAGCAGGTAATCCTAAATTAATTATGGCAGATGAACCTACTGCCGCATTAGATTCCCATAGCGGTCATGCAGTAATAGAATTATTACGCCAATTAGCAAAAGAACATAATTGTACAGTGTTAATGGTAACTCACGACCCGCGCATTATGGATGTAGCCGATCGAGTTTCCTATTTAGAAGATGGAGTATTAAAAAGTAAATAATTTGGGGTAAATAAATAATTTGTAGGGTGCATCAGATTTAAAATTATCGCCTTTATTGAATTTGTCGATGTGGCAGGGGCGGGGTTATTTATATTGTCTGTTAATCCTATAATCGATCGAAAAAACCGCCCCTACAGGAATTGTCTAATTGTATATAAAATTATCCCAAAACCATCAGAATTGTAGGGGCGGGTTATTCGATAACTTATGATATACACAAATAACCATCATAAACCCGCCCCCACACCACAGATCAATTGACAATTATCC
>CAWUOF010000211.1:0-7306 GCA_963923765.1 uncultured bacterium
ATATAAATCAAAGCCGATCGCATCTAACTGGCCCGATTGTTCCGCCCCTAAAATATCACCAACACCGCGAATTTCCATATCACGCATAGCTAACTGATATCCAGATCCTAATTGAGTAAACTCTTGAATAGCTCTTAAACGTTTACGGGCATCATCAGTAAGCTTTTCTTTATCAGGATAAAAAAGCCATGCGTGGGCTTGAATTCCTGCCCTTCCTACCCTACCACGTAATTGATAAAGTTGAGCTAAACCAAATTTTTGAGCATCCTCAATCAAAATAGTATTAACTCTGGGAATATCCAAACCAGATTCAATAATAGTAGTACAAACTAAAACATCAGCCTCCCCATTACTAAAACTAAGCATAGTTGCTTCTAATTCTGACTCATTTAACTGCCCATGAGCGATCGCAATTTTTGCGCCGGAAACCATTTCCCGTAACTTCACAGCAATTTCTTCAATACCCTCAATACGGGGCACCACATAAAACACTTGACCGCCCCGATCTAACTCTTGACGAATAGCAGTACGTACAGCTTCTAAATTATAGGCTGAAAGATGGGTTTTAATGGGACGACGAGAAGGTGGTGGTGTAGTAATTAAACTCATTTCTCGAATTCCCGACAAAGCCATATATAAAGTACGGGGAATAGGAGTAGCTGTTAAAGTTAGTACATCTACCTGAGTTTTTAAGCTTTTAATTTTTTCCTTTTGTCCAACTCCAAAACGTTGCTCTTCATCTACTACCAAAAGTCCTAAATCTTTAAAATTAATTCCCTTACTCAAAATTGCTTGAGTACCTACTACTATATCTAATTCTCCTGTAGCTAAACGTTTTTGAATTTCCTTTTTTTCTTCCGCAGTCCGAAAACGATTAAGTAATCCAATATTAATCGGATAGGGAGCAAAACGCTCTTTTAAAGTATGATAATGTTGCTGAGTTAAAATAGTAGTAGGTGCTAATAAAGCGACTTGTTTACCACTGGTAACAGCTTTAAAAATACACCGAATAGCTACTTCTGTTTTACCAAAACCAACATCACCACAGACTAAACGATCCATAGGTCGATCGGCCTCCATATCTCGTTTTACATCTTGAGTGGCTTTTAGTTGGTCAGGAGTAGCTTGATAGGCAAAAGAATCTTCTAATTCTTGTTGCCAAGATGCATCTTGGGGATAAGCAAAACCTGTTTGTTGCGCTCTTTTGGCGTATAATTTCAGCAGGTCAACAGCAAGTTTTTTGATGTTTTTACGAACTTTATTTTTAGTATTTTCCCAGGTTTTACCGGTAAGTTTATTTAATACGGGGGCTTTATCTGCGCCAGTCCGATAGCGGGATAGGGAACCTAATTGATCGGCGACTACTTTTAGAAAGCCATCGGCATATTTAATTACTAAATATTCGCGAGTTTCATTATTTATAGATAAACTTTCTAGTTTGATAAATTTACCGACGCCGTGACGTTTGTGGACTATATAATCTCCGGGTTGTAATTTATTGGGGTCAACTTGTTTGGAGGTAGCGCGACGACGTTTGCGAATGTAACTAGGGGTAGTTAATAGATGTTGACCGTAAATTTCTCGATCGGTGACAATTACTAGGCGTAATGTTGGTAATATAAAGCCTTCTAGTTCTGCTAAACCACTATATTTTAATGCTATAGGGCAACGTTGGGTTTGTAGTTTGTCAATAGCTGGGTAGTCGCGGGTATTGGGAATAAATTGGGCGGGACAGTCGTGTTCTTGGAGAAGGGATGCACTACGACTAGGCTGGGCAGAAATTATGAAAGTAGAAAAACCGTTTTTAATTTGCCCTCTGATAGTTTCGGCTATTTTGGCAAATTGATGTGGCATTACGGGTAAGGGGCGACTAGATAGGTTAAGCCCAGTATTTTGTTCTAATTCTGATAGATATAATTTTTCAAAGTTTTCTGCTGTTTGTAGGGCTTCATGGAAAGTACGATGAACCGGCTGGGATAATTCCTGGGTTTTGGCCATGTCTAACCATTGTTCGGCTACATGGTCAAACCATGTAGATGCATGGGCTATACATTGCAGTTGTTCATCTATAGTAATTAGGGTGTTGGCGGGTAGGTAGTCAAGGAGAGATGCTTTTGGCTGAAAATGGGCGAGGGAATATTGGGCAGAATTAAACAAAAAAGAATTAGTGAAAAAATCTGTATTTTCTTCTGGGTTTTTTGCTAATTGTTCTGGTGTTGGTACAAGGCGATCGCTGTTTTTTTCCCAGTTAAATATGTAGCTAAAGTCGGTGGGGGTGAGTATTAGCTGTTCTATTTTATCTAGCGATCGCTGATTAGAGGGGTCAAATTCTCGGATTTGTTCTAATTCATCGCCAAACCATTCCAAGCGTACTGGTAATTCTGCCGCAACGGGGAAAACATCGACAATATCTCCGCGCCGACTCCATTGCCCCTCGGTTTCTACTAGGGCGACGCGATCGTATCCTAATTTAGCTAATTGTTTGTCTAGTTGGTGAGCATCCCAGGTCATGCCACGACTAAGACTAAGGCAACATTGACTAAAAAATGTTTTTTCGGGTAAATGTAATTGTAGGGATCTTTCTGGGGCAACAATAGCTATATTTTTATTTTCGGCCACTAAATCTGCCAGTACCTGCATTTGACCCCAGATCATTTCTGACTCTGGTAGATAAGGATCGTAGGGAGATGCTTCGGAAGTGGGATAGAAAAATACTGTTTCCCACCCCATTGCTTCTAATTGTGCTACCCAACGTCCAGCTTCTTCTAAAGTTGCTGTGACTACCAATAAATTTCGCCCTTCTGCTTGGGCTAGGGCAGAAGCTACTAAGCCTTTTGGTAAGCGGGGAATGCCATTAAGCTGTAATTGGCGATCGCTATGTAGTTTATTTAGCAATTCTGTATTTAGCTGGGAACGCTTTAAAGCACGAATAATAGAAGAAAATGCCATAGATGACCACAACTCCACAACTTTTTGTTATCAATTGACACTGAATCTATAAATAAGTTTATTAGTTAAATTTTTGCAAGTTTGATATAATATGGAATAGTTCGGCTCCCGTGTTATAAAGCCGCAGTTTAGAGGTTTTGGTGCAATAATCCAATAATTTCGCTATGCCCTGTTATGGGGTTATTGCGATGGGGGTATTGCGGGGCGATCGGGTATAGCCCCAAGGTTATAGCTTTAGCCATTTTTTCGGTAATTTTTAAATTTTGCCAAAAATACGCTTGCCAGAAACATATCTACTGCGGTAGAAAGTAAATAGCCGCTTTCCTATACTACGCATATCTACGCATAGATGAAAAAAATCGTAGAGGAAGCCACTCTTTGACAGATTTTGCAAAACTCAATTATGACAAGAAATAGTAAAAAGCAACAAGTTATTCACCAAATGGTGAAATTTCAGGATCAAGTTCGTTCTCTGGTTGAATCCCAAATTATTAAACCAACAGATAGTCTCTGGAAAATTGCTTTTCTCTATGGGGATGAATGGTCGTACTGGAAAAAAGAGCTTATTGCTTATGAGTTTACTCTCCAAGATCCAGTAAGCTATTTGCTGGCAGTGGAAGAATGGGACGATTAAAAAAAATTCAGCAACTCAAATTTTAAATTTGGGTAGTATGAAGTTTGAGTATGCATCACAAACATTTTCCCAAAATTCCGGCAAGTTCTTTAGCTGTTTGATACCGATCGCCGGGTTTTGGTTTAGTAATTTTCTCAAGGATTTTTCGCAATTCGGGAGTAAGGGCAGGAATGTTTTCCAGGTTAAAACCCAAACCTGGCCCACGAAATGCAGAAGGAGTTTTTCCAGTTAACAAAAAAATCAAAGTAGGCCCGATAGCGTAGATATCGGATTGGGGCAGAGGTTGACCGCGATCCTGTTCCGGGGCACTATAATCTGGTGCGCCAATCCGAGTTCCTACAGGGGTTCCTATTTCTTTTACGGCCCCAAAGTCGAGAACTACTATCCTATTGTCAATATTTCCCAGTAATAAATTAGCTGGTTTAATATCGCGGTGTACTATAGGGGGTTTTTGACTATGGATATATGCCAAAATTTCGCAAGTTTGACGCATCCAATCGATCGCCTGAGATAAAATGACCGGCCCTTTTTCCAGAATTTTCTTTTCTAAATCTTGACCATGTATCATTTCCATTACTAAATATTTTTTGCCGCCTTCGACAAAAAAATCATAGTATTTCGGAATTCCAGGATGATTTAGGCTTTGTAAAATTCGGGCTTCCCGTTCAAATAATTCTCTGGCTTTAGCAACTTTTGCCATTTCTGCATTCATTTCTTTAAGTACCACAATCGGCGGCTGTTGCGCCTTAGCCCTGTCTTTATCCCAGGCTAAATAGGTGGTACCCATTCCCCCTTGACCGAGAATTCGTAAAACTTGATATTGGCGAATAGTATATTGTACCTGTATGGGTTGACCACATTTGTTGCAAAATAAATTTTGCAAATAGTTTTTGCTGCCACAATGGGTACAAAATCGATCGGGTGATTTAAGGTTAGCAACAACTGGATTTTGGGACTGGGGTAAATTTTGCCCATTGGGTTGTCCTTTGGGTAGTATTTTTGGTTCAATATTAACCACTAAAATCGGCCCACCCCAGCCTAATTGCAGTTGCGAACCTGTAGCGATCGCCCCTTGAGATAATAAATTATTATTAACAAAAGTGCCATTAGTACCTTTGTTAAGCATTTCCCATTCGGAAGTAGATGGTAAATTGCTTTTTCGTAATACTAAATGGTGACGGGAAACTATGGGATTATCAATAACTACATGATTATCTGGAGAACGACCTATGCGAATTGATGTTTCGCGATCGAAACTCCATTGATTTACAACTGTTTTGTTTTTGGTATCTAAAAGAATAAGGGTAATCACAGTAAAAATATAATGGATTTTGGATTTTAGATGTTGAATTGTATATTATGTTGGATTTTAGATTTTAGGATTTTCACTAAAATACCCATCAATTATTATTACTAACTCTTCCCCCTGCCCATCTTAACGGGAGTCGGGAGTAATTAGTCGGGAGTAATTAGTCAATATTCCTAATATCCCCCCATGCCCCATACCCAATGGATAATGGATAATGGATAATGGATAATGAATAACCATCAATTATCAATTATCAATTATTTGCCCCATGCCCAATGGATAATGAATAATGAATAACCATAAATTATCAATTATCAATTATCAATTATCAATTATCAATTATCAATTATCAATTATTTGCCCCATGCCCAATGGATAATGAATAATGAATAATGAATAACCATAAATTATCAATTATCAATTATCAATTATTTGCCCAATGCCCCATATCCAATGCCCCATTCTAAATTCTAAATTCTAAATTCTAAATTCTAAATTCTACATTCACTATGCCCGACAAGGACGTACCAAGGCCCGAATTAAAATCGCAGTTATATTATCGTGGCCATTATGTTCGTTAGCCAGATTAATTAATTGCCTGACTCCTTGATCTAAATTAGTATGAGGATTAAGGAAAGGTTTAAGATAACTTAGCCAATGGGTTTCTATCAGTTGATTATCCGTTAAACCATCGGAACATAATAGTAATAAAGTATCTTCATTAAGGTCTAAAAATTGAATATCAGGATGAACAAAATCTTCACTACGAGGACCGAGGGCTTGGGTGAGTTGGTAAGCATCAGGACGCCCATAGGCTATTTCTTGGTCAACACCGCGTTTGATTTCACGCATCCCGACTTCGTGATCTATGGTAAGTTGTTGTAAACCCGATCGCCGGGTAACACTATATAAACGACTATCTCCGACATGGGCGATCGCTATTTTAGTATCGTGAATTAAAGCCATTACTAAGGTAGTACCCATTCTGCCGCTACCTGTACGAGTTTCTTTTTGATTCACATCATAGATAGCTTGATTAGCCGCTTGTACGGCTTGATTAATAATGGTTTCATCTGGTAATTCATCTTGCCAATGAAAATGGAAATATTCTTTTAAAGTATCTACCGCGAGACGGCTGGCAATTTCTCCCCCTGAATGTCCGCCCATGCCATCGCAGAGAATATAAAAACTATCAGCATGAACAATTCTATTGTGAGGTAATTCTATTTTAGTAATTTTAGTGGAAATCCCAAAATAGTCCTCATTTTGTTGTCTAGTACGCCCTACATCTGTATGCTCTGCATCTTCTAGGGATATAAGCTGCATAGGTAAAACAGTTGTGGGCAAATCATTACCACCTGCTGTAAATTCATCATCATCATCTTCTGGGAGAAAATTTTTAGTTTCTAATTGTAACCGAGTGGAAGAAGATAGTGTAGGTGGGGATATATATAACTGCGGTTTTTGAGTATCTGCTAGTTCTGAAGCGATCGAATTTATCCGAGATTTTAACTCTTCTATAGACGCGATCGCGCCTAATTTTAAATCATCTACTAATCTAGTTACAGCCCCTAATTGGGTTTTCTGAGAATTATTTAATAACTGTTGCCATGTTTCTCCTAAATCTGGCAGTGTGGGTGTAAAATCTTTTCCATCTGGATACAAACTAAGTAAACATAAACTTTGATCTTCATCTATTCGCAAATTATCTAAAATTAATAAACTTTGTGTACAATGCCATTCTTGGCAAGCATCCCAAAGTTCTGCGATTTGATGCCACCAATGTAACCCTTGTAAAATTTGAAAATTCTCATTTCGCCATTGATCTAACAATAGCGGCAAATTCTGGCGATTTTCTAATAAAACCAGGGTTTGTTTTCCCTGATTCCAAGCATCGTGAATTCCTGGTAATATAGAATAATAAAATTTATTTTCCAAGACTAAATAAGCCTTAGCAATATCAGGTATTCCATTATTATTACTGTTTACCAGAAAATCTTTTTGTTTATGCTCAGAAAATTTACTTACAAGTTTTTCTAATTCTGGAGATTTTCGTAAACAGCTTACAGGGGATGATAGGAATGGCTGACAATCAAGCACTTCTAGGCTTTCTATGTGGTTTTGAGTATCTGTTGCTGGTGATAAAATATTCAGCACTCGATAGCGTTTTTGGGAATCTATATAATCTGAAATAGCTATGGTATTATTAATATTAGAAAATTTGGCTAATTCTGGATAATTTTCTATGTTTAATTTTACGGTATTGATTTCTTCTCCTATTATTTCTTCTGTTTCTAACAATTGATTTTCTCGGGTTTCTGAAGGTGCTTCTTGATTAGCATCCTGGCTTGTGGTTGCTTCAATATTATTAGTAAATAATGGGATAATCTGTCTCTTATACACATCTGACGCTG
>CAWUOF010000212.1:0-7280 GCA_963923765.1 uncultured bacterium
ACAAGGAGTATCGTCGGCAGCGTCAGATGTGTATAAGAGACAGGAAATATATTTTATACTAAAAAAAATCCAGGTGATGCCCAAAAAGAATATTATTTAGATGAAATACAAAAAAGAATACAAAATAATCCTAATCATTTAAAAACTTTTCAAAATTTTTTAAATTTTTGTCAAATGATTAAACAAAAATGCGATCGACTGTAATTATTTTCGATCGCTATCTGTCAAAATTGACAAAAAACACCAAATATTAAATTAGATCTGGATCGATACCCTGCGATCGTAAATATGCCGCCAATCTTTCTTTTTTTTCACGTTCAGCTTCAGCGCGTTGCTGTTCAGCATCAGCGCGTTGCCGTTCCTGTTCAGTATAAAGGCGTTGGAGTTTAGCTTGTTCGCTACCAGTTAGCAATAAATTACCTTGATTATCCCACCAACGTAACCATCGCTGAGTTTGATTTTGATAGCTACCTTCCCACACACCTAACTCTACTCCCATCAGGTCGATCGGATAATGTCCGCGTTCGTTAGGTTGTAAACGGTGATAGCGAGTATTTACCCAATTATAAACTTCTAATTCGCTAGTTTTGATGATGTATATGGCATAGTAAGGAATCCTAACAATTTGCTCATATACCCAAAATTTACCAGGTTTTTGATTGACACCTTCTGGTAAGCGAGATAAAGGAGTATTATCTCTTTCTTCAGACCCATCACCACTAGCAAATTCGATCGCAATTAAGGGTACAATATACTCGCGCCACAACACATAAGATCGGCGAATTTGACCATCTAATAGAGGCGGAACATTAGGAACATAAAACCAATCAGGCGCTTCTGCACCGCGTTCTGGAGGGTCAGTTTCACGCCAGTAAATACCACTATCTTGCCCGATCGCATATTGTCCGTCGGGGTGGAGTGTTTGCAGAGTACTTTCTAGGGAGTCGGTAAGTAGAATACTTTGAGGATGTTCTTGAAAGTTTTTCACAAATATGCCATCGGAGTCAGGTAATTGTGTATGATCCGGAAAAGGAGGGGGTAATACTGAGGGATCGACACTGTGGATCATGGCTTTTAGTTATCCGCAACAGGAATGATTAGATATTTATCTAATTACAATTATTTTAGACCATAATTTTGATTTTTTCCTTTTCTTCCGTATCCGCCATGTTTGGGATTATTGAAATTTAGTTAAATTTTTAAAATTCTTAATTCAGATATATAGTCAGTTTAAATAATTGGAAAAGATATGATTAAAAAATTAATTACAAAACCTAATTTTATCAAATAAAACCCCCAACAGCTACAGCTATTGAGGATTGAGTTTTAAAACTTATAAAGTTGAGCTTGTTTAAAAGCCATATATTAAAGTTTATGGCTTTAAATTTTGTGGATGAGACTTATGGCGGCGACGGTTCACAAGACCTACTTCCACTGGAAAACCAACCACCGGAATTACCTGATTTTTGCGTTCTTCTTCCAATTTTTTTAACTCTGTGTAATCTACCCAATGGATACAATCAACCGGACAAGTTTCAATGGCTTCTTGAATAACTTCTTCGGGGTCTCCATCTTGTCGAATGGCACGAGAGCGCCCATAATCGGGTTCAATGTAAAAAGTATTGCGAGCTACATGAGCGCAATGTTTGCAACCAATACAGGTAATTTCATCTACATAGACACCTTTTTGTCGAAAAACACCACCTAATTCTGGTTCAAAGCCAGAGCGATCGACAGTATCTCGCCAAATACCGCCTAATTCTGGTTCCAACCCGGTTGGGGTAGTTTGTGTTGCATCATCCGTAGGGTTCGGTGGAAAAAAATCAGACATTACGCACTCCAGCGTTGTAAAACTAGACGGATAGAACCATCTTGATTTTTTTGTTGTTCAGCAATTTGAAACCCTTGTTTAGCGGTTTCATTAACAACAGTATGGTAGGCATAACGCTGAGTGACCATTTTTAAAAAACGATCGACAGACCCAGCTTGCTGCCAAAATTGTAAATCAGAAACCAGTTCGTATTCTTGGCCATTCCAACTAAAACCGATGTCATAGCCATTTTCTTGTTCGATGACCACCTCAGCAGTACGCATTTGGCCACGATAGCCTCTGACGTTTTGTGGGCCTTGTTTCCAATTGATGCCTAAATCTGTTAAAGCAGATTGTAAAGAAGACAAATTACGGATTTGGGTTTTAATGTTGCTAAAGTGTGACATGGTTTCCTGTTTACGAATTTATACAGACAAAACGAAAAAATTTACCACTCGCTAAAAGTAGCTTGGGTAGTTGCTGCCACAGACTGCTGAATTTCTGGGGCAAAAAACTCAGAGGTTTTTTCCTGGCTGAGTACTTGTCCGAGTTCGGCTTCTATTGCCGCAGTGATTTCCGCACAGGAAGTACCGACAATGCCAGTGACTTTTTCCTGTATGCGGCCATCTGGATAAATTACAAACTCTAGTGTTTCCATGCTCATAAGCTAAACACGGGGTAGTTTTTAGGTATGCTGCGGCTTGGCATTAAAGACAGTGCCCTAATGCCAGTGGAGAAAGTTTTTATCGATCGGTTAACTAAGTGGACAATTAAGTAGTTGTTACCAATCGAATTATAGTGATTTAAAGCGTGAACTACCTACACGCTCCCTGGCGGTGAGCGTGTAGGCTTCCCAATTCATTGGGTATTGCCTCAACCTTCGTAGATTTTTTACGTCCCGAAGACTTTGGTCTTACATCCCCTCCAAGGGCAGAAGAGCTAGTTCCTAACTCCAAAATTCGCAAACCTTCATTTCTAATATTTATGGCAGCATTAATATCTCTATCATGCTGTTTCTGGCAGTGTGGACAATCTACAAACCTTACACCCAATGAATCATACCCTTTCTGCAACATTGGAATTGGTAATAGAGTTTCACTACAAAGTTGAGAAGATGGAAAGAACCTATCTATTTCTTGATAAATATGACCAAATTTCTCAGCTTTATATTTGAGCATGGTTAGAAATATTCCCCATCCTTGGTCGCTAATAGCTTTGGCTAAGTTAGGGTTTTTAACCATATTCTTAACTGCCAAATTCTCTACACAAATTACTTGGTTTTCATAAGCTATTTTGCGAGATAGCTTGTGTAGAAAGTCTTCTCTAACTCTAACGATTTTGCTATAAACTTTAGCTACTAAGCGTTTAGCCTTTTGACGTTTATTAGATGCCTTGTCTTTTTTTCTGGCTAGTTTTTTCTGTTTGCGTTTCCTGTTCTTTTCTAGTTTTGCTAATCGCTTCTTAGGTAGGTCGTATTTTGAACCATCAGAAGTTATAGCAAAATTCTTTAATCCTAAATCAACTCCAATAGCTTCTCTAATTGCTACTACTGGTGCATTTTTTTGATTAAACAGAATAGAAGCATAATATCTACCGTCAGCCTTTTTCGATATTGTTACAATGGTGAATTTGGCATCTGGTAGTTCTTTGTGAAACACGGTTTTCATTAATCCCAAACTACCAGGAAACTTAATTACAGAATCTTGTGGTAATAGTTTCACATTTTGGGGATATTGAATCGATTGTTTACCATGCTTAGATTTAAAGTTAGGAAATTTAGCGCGGCCTTCAAAGAAGTTGACAAAAGCATTGGAAAGGTTAAATGTGACTCGTTGCAATACTTGACTGTATGCAAGCCCTAGCCATTCATATTCTTTCTTTAATCCTGGCAGCAACTTGTCCATTGCTGCTTTAGACAGTCCTTTTCCTGTTTCTTTGTACACTGTTGTTGTGGCATTAAGCATATAATTCCACAACCAACGAGTATTGCCAAAACATTGAGCTAGATAGCTTTCTTGCTCATCAGTGGGATAAATTCTAACCTTAATCGCTCTATACATGGCATCGACCTTACCGTGTTTATTTGTTTATAATATATATTTTGATGGTTGTGTCACCAAAAACCGAATATTTTGCTGGTTTCACCTTAAGTTAGTTTCGCTTAAGTTTTGCGATCGGTCAAGAGGTAGAAATAAAGCGCGATCGAGCCTATAAACCCGCATAAAGACGTTTTGCAGCGATTTTTACCCTTTTTTGATGTAAAAATAAAAAAATTCCTGTAAAGGTAGGCATTATCTCTTATTGCCCTACCTAGTAAATTTCTAATGATTTATATTGAAAATTATTATTTGGCAATGAAGCAGGGAACTTTTTCTATTTGCTGTTCCCTGCTGTATCAGCACAAGCCCAAGTTTTCCACTATTTAGGCGCTTTTTTCAGCATTGGCACTTTGACGATTTTTTCGCATCGCTTCTACAAATTGTGCGAACATATAATCGGCATCGTGGGGACCAGGGCTGGCTTCTGGGTGGTATTGCACAGAGAAAATTGGTAAAGATTTATGGCGCAACCCTGCGATCGTGCGATCGTTTAAATTTAAATGAGTAACTTCTACCTCAGCATTATTTAATGAGTCAGGATTAATGGCAAAACTATGATTTTGGCTGGTAATTTCTATGTGCCTAGTTAAACCCGCAGGCTGATTTAGCCCACGATGACCAAATTTTAGTTTAAAAGTATCAGCACCCAAAGATAAACCTAAAATTTGGTGTCCTAAACAGATACCAAATAAAGGCTTGTCGCCTTTTAATAATTCTTTAGCAGTGGCTATTCCTTCCGTAACTGCGGCAGGATCTCCAGGTCCATTAGAAAGAAATACTCCATCGGGGTTGTATTTGAGAATTTCTGCTACTGGGGTATCAGCAGGAACTACTATTACTCGGCAGCCATAACTGGCTAAACGACGTAAAATATTACGTTTAACTCCAAAATCAAGGGCTACTACGGTCAGGCGATCGCCTTGCTGGGCAACGGCTTCTGGGTTAAATTCCCACTCGCCAATAGTGGTTTCTGTCCATTCGTAAGCTGTTTTAGTAGTTACTTCTGGCACTAAATTTAAGCCTGCCATGCTGGGGGCTGCTTGTACCAAGGATAGTAATTTTTCTTCATCGAGAATTTCTGTAGAAATTCCTCCATTCATTGCGCCAACTATACGAATTTTGCGAGTTAGGGCGCGGGTATCTATGCCATAAATAGCCGGAATGTTGTTTTTCTTGAGATATTCAGGTAAAGATTTTGTAGAACGCCAATTACTAGGACGTGGGCAAATATTGCGGGCGATCGCCCCCCGAACTTGGGGCCGTGTTGATTCTTCATCTTCGGGGTTAATGCCAGTGTTGCCTAATTCTGGATAGGTGAAGAGAACTATTTGGCCACAGTAACTTGGATCGGTTAATACTTCTTGATACCCCGTCATGCCGGTATTAAACACTACTTCCCCGATCGCTGTTCCTCCGGCACCAAACGACCAGCCGCGATAGACACTGCCATCTGCAAGCACAAGCAGGGCAGGTTGAGCACCTAAAATAGCCATATTAAAATTACAGGCTGACTTGACAACGACTGCAATTATCGCACGGGTTCCCCAAATATGAGGCTAGTCCCCTGCTCGTATTGGCCAAGTTTAACTATTTTTTAATTAAGATAATCGCACCTATCGTCCTAAATAAACTTATTTTCTAATTTTCTGCTTGTCTGTTGGGTCACTATAATTGTTCATATTGAATTGCTATAATTATGATAATTGTTATGAAATCCCTTCATAACTTTGAGTATCTGTAATTGCTAACATTTTCGGAATATAAATATGCACAAAACTGTCAAGGTTATAATTTCAGTAACAGGACTAACATTAATTTCAACAATAGCTATTAATTTCACCACAAAAATTACTCTCGCTCAAGAACACGATGGCTGTTTTATAGTTAACTCATCCGGGAAGGTGATCAGTTTAAATAGTCTCTGTGGTGGTAATGGTAACTCTATGACAGGAACTATTGGAAAACCAGGAGTTGTTCAAGTTCCTATCAAACGTCGATCTGGTGGTACACCGGTGGTAGAAGTTACTTTAAATGGTTCGGAAAAATTTGATATGATTTTAGATACGGGAGCAAGTGGTACTGTAATTACTCAAAAAATGGCTGATAAACTCGGTTTAACTCCTAATGGTACGGTAAAAGTAGATACTGCTAGTGCTAAAGGAGTAGCATTTGCCACCAGTAAATTAAATTCGATCGCCGTAAATGGTTTAATGGCCAATAATTTACTTGTTACTATTGGTGGTCCAGATTTGGATATCGGATTGCTTGGACAAAATTTTTTTGGTGATTATGATGTCACTATTAAAAAAGATGTAATTGAATTTCACTTACGCTCCTAAACATAAAAAATAATTTATGTTAAAAATCCAAGCTAATTAGGGAATATTAAAATTACAATTATCTCCAGGAATACTCCCCGGTTTTTTGTTGCCTATTGGCAGTGGCATATATAATTTTTGGCCAAGATTATGTTTAAGCTTGTTCGATCGAGTCGATCGGTAATTCTTTTATCAGGAGTACTGGCGCTGATTAGTGCCGGCTGTAGTGGTGAGAATATTATTACCGGTTCTAATTCTAACCAGACTAACACTACTCCTGCTACTGTTAATTCCACAACTTCCGCTTCTAAATCTACTGCATCTACAAACAAACCAGCAGCTTTGCCAAATAACAAGCAAGCTACTATTGCAGAAGTTAGCGATAAAAATTATCAATTAGCTTTAGATAAAGCAGAAAGCGCTATTAATATTAGTCAATCTGCTCAATCTCCCGATGATTGGCAATTAGCAGCGCGACGGTGGCAAAAGGCGATCGAATTAATGAAAAATGTACCTGATTCTAATTCTAATTATGCTCAGGCAAAAAAGAGAATAGTTGAATATCAGCGCTATCTCACTCAAGCTCAACAAAAAGCAGGTATTTCTATTTCTGTATCTTCTGCCGCTCCAAATTTAGGGAAAAAAACCAAGGATTTAACACTAAATTCATCACTACCAAAGCCGCGTAATATAGTTACTAATAAAAATCCAGGAGTTTTTCAAGTTCCCATTAAATATCGGGCTGGGGGAACGGCTGTAATTGATGTTACTTTTAACAATAATCAAACTTTTGAAATGATTGTTGATACTGGTGCAAGTAGTACGGTAATTACCCAAAAAATGGCTGTTGATTTAGATGTGATTCCTGAAGGTACTGCTAAAGCAGATACTCCTAGTGCTAAAGGAGTAGAGTTTGCACTTGGTAAAATTAAATCTATGGAAGCAGGGGGATTGCAAGTTAATGATGTCAAGGTGGCGATCGCTCCCGAATTAGATCTAGGACTTTTAGGCCATGATTTTTTTAGTAATTATGACATTATGATTAAACAAAAT
>CAWUOF010000213.1:0-7266 GCA_963923765.1 uncultured bacterium
ATTACAGGTTTTTTCTATTATACTACTGTCCTAACCTTTATGCGTAGTGCTATACTAGCCAGAGTAGAAAACAAGATGAACAAGAAGTATTCCAACGGAAAAAAAATAATTTAGCGAGCATTCCAGGAGGCAGCAGCAGAGGCGATCGCCTCATCCACAGTTTTTTGGCCCAGCATAGCAGCTTGCAAATTATCATAAATAAACTTTTGCAAACGTTTAACATCCTTTATAGCTGGAATTAAAACATCAGCATCGGATAATTGACCCGCGCTAACAATCCTAGCCTTATCCTGAGAAGGAGCATTATCTGGAATAGACTTAAAATAATCATCCTGCAAAGACTTCACCGTAGAAGGCAAAACATTAGCAGACTTAGCAAAAGCCAACTGATTTTCATCATTAGTCACAAACAAAGCAAAATTTAAAGCCGCATCAGGTTGTTTAGTATCAGCAGGAATAACCAAATTCATCACAGCGACATTTTTTTTACCAGTTTCTCCGGTAATCTGAGGAGCAATAGCAGAAACCTGGGCAATATTCGGAGCATTTTTAGCAATAGTTTTGAGAAACTGGGGACCAGATCTTAACAAAGCAATTTCCCCAGCTTGGTATAACTCAATACCGCGTCTGTGACCTTGAGTAAGCACATCACGAGGTAACAAGCCATTTTTATAAAGATCTACCCAAAACTGAAAAGCCGCCTTACCTTGAGGAGTATTAAAAGCCGCCTTACCCTGATTATCCAGTAAAGGCACACCCATTTGTACCAAAGAATTAAGCACCTCTGCGGAATCTTCAGGCACAAAAGTGACAAAAAACGCATATTTACCAGTTTTTTCCTTAATTTTTTTAGCCGCTTCTGCCAATTGGGAATAGGTAGCCGGGGGCTGAGAAATACCAGCAGCTTTGAGTAAATCTTGATTATAAATAGTTATTTCAGTTGTGATATACCAAGGAATACCAAAACTTTTACCATTTAGAGAGTTAGATTTCCAAATATTAGGTAAATAGGAAGCGCGTACTTGGGGTGACACCTTAGTATCTAGATCTAACCAAGCATTACGAGCAGCCAATTGGGAAGCAAAATCGGGGTTAAGATTAACCACATCTGGGGCAGTTTTACCAGCAACAGCCGTAAGGATTTTACTTTCCATAGCCGACCAAGGCACATCAACCCAGCGTACCTTAATACCAGGATTTTTTGCTTCAAAAGAGGAAATTAACTGATTAAAATAATCAGTAAATTGGGGTTGTAACTGCATAGTCCAGAACTCAATTTGTTGTCCAGACGATGAATTAGACTGGCTAGAGTCTGGAGTAAGATTAGCTCGATTACAACTAACTAACCAACTTAGTAGTAACCCTAAAAGAGCAAAAATTCCTAATCGTTTCCAAGTTTTTATTGGGAGCATTGGTTTATGGGGAATTTTGTTAATATATTGGGGATAAGTGGTGTACAGTACAGCAAAGCAAAGGCAAAATAACTTGGTTGCTGATATTTTTTTAAAGAAGTGGGAAATAGTCCCCTTCTGACACTTAATTAATTTGTCCCAACTTGGCGATTTTAAACGCGATCGAGTAAAATTTATCAAGCTCTGCTCATAAAATCGCCATTTTTAGCATCAGAGACTAATATTTTGGAATAGCAGCCTATTTTAAATTTTGTAAACAAGCAGGAAAAATTGTGGTTAACTTTTTTAAACGTCTTTTTTCCAAGCCCACCCAATTGATCGGGGTGGAATTAGCCCCAGAAAAGATAAATATAGTCCAGGTACGCCAACAAGGTCAAAAAGTTAAACTACTTACCCTGGCATCTACAGAAGTTCCCGAAGGCATATTTCAAGAAAGTCTAATTTATGATGTACCTGGGTTAGCAGAACTCCTCAAAACAACTTTAGAGGAAAACAAAATAAAAATCAAACAAGCAGCAGCAGCAATTCCCGGAAGAGAAGCAGTTATCCGGGTAATTCCCGTACCAGCAGAACTCAATGATATAGAATTACGGGATTACATGAATCAAGAAGCGGGATTATATTTACCATTTCCCAGAGAAGAAGCAGATGTAGACTATCAAAGACTGGGGTTAGTAGTAGATGAAGATGGCATAGAAAAAGTACAAGTGCTGTTAGTGGCTACTCGTAAAGAAATTACAGATAATTATATTAATACTTTTGCTCAAGCAGGATTACAATTAAAAGTATTAGAAGTTAGTAGTTTTGCTTTAATTCGCACGATTAAAAATCAATTACAGCAATTTGCGCCCCAAGAAGCAGTAGTATTAGTAGATATTGAATTTGAAACTACCGAAATTGCTATTGTAGTAGAAGGAGTACCGCAGTTTTCTCGGACAGTACCTATAGGTACATTTCAGATCCAAAGTGCTTTGTCTAAGGCAATGAATCTACCACCAACTAGAAATACGGATTTATTACAAGGCATGACTATTCCTGTCGCACAAGGAGATAGTATGCAAACCGGAATTACTGGGGGAATGGCAGGGACTAATCCTGGTGTAGCAGCTATGTTAAGAGTTTTAGGAGAATTAGCAGATGAATTAAGGCGATCGATAGATTTTTATTTAAATCAAAGTGATAACCTAGAAGTAGCACAACTATTACTAGCCGGTCCAGGAGGGGCATTAGGTCAATTGGATGATTATTTCACCCAAAGATTAAGTTTTCCCACAACAAGAATAGATCCGATAGAAGCTTTAGGTCTGGAATTTGAGCAAGAAATACCAGAAATAGATAGACCAGGATTAGGAGTAGCGCTAGGTTTAGGATTAAGGGAATTGTAATTATGTATAACATTGATATTAATTTTCTAAAAGATCGTGGACTGGTTGAAAACGAACCATTAGTTATTCCAGCGGCGGCGGGTGAACAAAATTTAGATAAACGTCCCATTTATGCAGGTGCAGGAGTAGGAGTTTTCTCTTTAGTAGCTGTGGGAATTTGGTGGGTTTTGCAAATGCAAATAACTAATACAAATAGTATCAAGCTAACAAAATTAGAAGAAGAAGTAAAACTATTAGAATCTCAAGTAGGTAAATTAAAAACCATTGAAGCAGAGACGACTAGTTTAAAAGAACAAACAACTTCATTATCAACTGTTTTCAACTATATTAGACCTTGGTCAGCTTTTTTACAGGATATACGAGATCGTGTTCCCAGTGGTGTACAAATTACTCTTATAGAGCAAAAAAACCCCCCAAAACAACCAGGAACACCTAAACCCGCTACACCTGCTCCCGCGCCTGCACCTGCGCCCGCAGGCAACGCACCAAAATCAGGGGCTAGTGCTCCCGCTACCCCCGCCCCTGCACCTGCTCCAGTAGAACCCCCACCCACAATCATGCTAGAGATTTCTGGACTAGCTCGTTCTTTTGGTGATATGAATGATTTTTTGTTATTAATTCAGGAATCAGCATTTTTTGAAAAAAAAGAAACAAAAGTAGTTAAAGCAGAACTAATAAAAAACCCTACTAGAATAAACTCAAGTGGTGGTAGTAATACTAACCTAGAACTACCAAAAGTAGTAGAATATAAAATCCAAACGAGTCTGTCAAATACACCGGCATCGGAATTAATAGCAGAAATTCGCCGTAAAGGAGCAGTAGGAGTAGAATCTAGGTTAGAAAAAATCCAAGAAGTGATAGACAATAAAAACACCAAAAAATAGGGGGTAAAAATGGCATTTGGTTCAGCAGAATTTCCCGGTGAAGGTCAAGAAGACGAGAAACCAGCAGGAATAGTTTTTTTGGGGATGACCCTAACTCCAACTATTTTAGGAGCGATCGCTGCTGTAGCAGGGTTAGGATTAGCTGTTTATGTATTTTTTAACCTAGTACAACCAGAATCAGAAAAACAAGACAAAATCAACAAAACGATCCAAGAAACAGAAATCAAGAAAAAAGAAGTACAAAATAAACTACAACAAAAGGACAAACTGCAAGCAGAATTTGATGAAGCAAAACAGAAAAAAGATATAGTTTTATCTTTATTTGCTATGCCAGAATCATTAAATACTCTGTCAATGGATATAAACCGACAGATTGAATTGCGAAAGGCTACAATGGTAAGATTTGAACCCAAGCCGATAAAATCAACAGCCCCAGTAGATCCTAAAGCCCCTCCGAAAGACCCAAGCATAGTCGATGATGGTTCTTTCGGACCAGCAGCTAATGGTAAAATCAAACGACAATTAATTGATGTAGGTTTTGAAGGTAACTTTGAGCAAGTTCAATCAATTTTAAGGAGTATAGAACGACTACAACCTTTATTAGTCTTTGATAATTTTAAAGCCGAACTAGATAAATCGGAACAACAAATAGCTATAGACTCATCTGGAAAAATAATTCCTGTGGGGAACGCTGAAACTATCGTAAAAATATCATTTCAAGTACAAGTAATTATACCTTTAAGCCCAGAGGAATTGGCAGCCGCAACTCCTAGCACACCACCACCAGGTCAACCAGGAGCACCAGCAGCAACTCCACCGAAATAAAAAATGTAAAAATACAACCAAATTACAGCTATCATCAATTAAATATTATATTGTGTGAGGAGACAAAAAAATAGTGAACCAATATCAAAAAATAACACAAATACTCACAGGTACAGTAACAACAGCAATATTACTAACACAAACTGCCGTATCTGCTGCACCAGCTACCCAAGTTAGATCAGTAAAAATTAATCCTAACAATAACGGTATTAATTTAATATTAGAGACTGACAATGGTGCTAGACCACAAATATTTATCGTCACTAGAGGCAATGATTTTGTTGCCGATATTATTAACACCCAGATGCGATCGGATGGCGGTAATTTCCGACAAAATAACCCTGCACCGGGTATATCTTCAGTAGTAGTAAGTCAGCTTGATGCTAACAGTATTCGGATAATAGTAAGTGGTACAAATCGTCCCCCCACAGGACAAATAGGCGATCGAACCAGCCCTGGTATCAGCTTCAACATCGCTGCCGCCCCAGGAGCAGCAGCACAAGCCCCACCCCCAAATACCTCCAGGCTAAATCAAACTACCACAGCCCAAACACCCCCAACACCAGTACCACAAACACCCCCAACACCAGTACCACAAACACCAGCTATCAGAAGCCAATCTTCCGACGTTTTAGTACCCAATCCAGAAATCACCATTCAAGGCCAACCAGCACCCAGTATAGGGCCTAATCAACCCGTTAGCCCTGTCCCGCCTTTCCTACCCCGGGCAGTACCACCACCGTTAGGGGATATAGCTGTCTCTGGTATAGATGTAACAAGTTCCAGTATTGATTTAGGTACAGCCGAGCGTGTACCCCGTTTAGTGCTACGAGATGCCCCAGTGCGGGATGTTTTAGCATTACTCGCCAGAGCCGCAAATATAAACCTCGCCTTTACCACAGGTCCACAATCAGGTGCAACTGGTCAAGCAGCCCAAGCTGCCGCCAGTGTAGACGGGCCAAAAATTTCCCTAGATATTGAAAACGAACCAGTTCAAGATGTTTTTAACTATGTTCTGCGAGTCAGCGGATTAGAAGCCAATCGAGTTGGGCGAACCATCTTTGTAGGTACCAAATTACCCGATACCGCTCGTAACGTTGCTAGTCGCACTCTCCGTTTAAATCAAGTGGGAGTTTTGGATGCCGTTCGATTCCTAATAGCTCAAGGGGCAGAAAGAAACGAAATAAGATTAACAACACAAGTATCAACTATTGGTGACGGTCCTAATGCCCCCAGAGTTACCAACACTCAAACCCAAGTAGAATTACTGGCGGCAGATAAAGATGGTTCTCCCTATAAAGGTGCGGCTGCTTTACCTCTCAAGGGCTTGTTAATAACTCCTGATGAGCGTACCAATGCTGTCACATTGTTAGGAGATCCTCGCAAAATAGAAATAGCCATAGCGATGCTCAGTCAAATAGATTTACGTCGTAGACAAGTTGCAGTTAATGTCAAAATAATAGATGTCAACTTGTTAAATACGGAAGATCGCAACGCTAGTTTTTCCTTTGGTGTAGGTAAAGCATTTATAGTTAGTGATGGTGGCTCATTAGCTGTGAATTATGGTGGTTATAATCCACCTAGTTCTGGAGTAGTATCTGGTAGCATTATTTCTCCATCTGTCATTAGTAATCCCCTGCAAGGTGCGGTTTTCTTAAATCCTAATAGCACTTTAACTATTCCAAATGGAGGAACTGGTACTACAATAATTGACAACGGGAATATCAGAACTCAAACATCGGCTGATGCCACTTTCCTCAACCCTCTTGCTCCTTTTGGTAGAAACGGAGATCCTACTCAACCAGGAATTACAGGTTTTACACCAGGAACCAATAACACCACAACTATTACCAGGAATGCTGACGGAACTAGTACTTCAACTTTTGCCGCAGGTCAATTAGCAACTGCAACATTTGGACTACCTACTTTATTCCAGTATCCTACGAGGTTTTTATCACTTTTACAGGCTCAAGTAGTAAGTGGCAACGCTAAAATTTTGACCGATCCGACCTTAGTAGTACAAGAAGGACAGCAGGCAAAAATTAATTTAACTCAACAAGTATTTGGTGGATTTGAAGTTAAAACTGAAAGTACTTCGCCCACAGGAGGTGGTATTGCTACTACTACTCAAGCGAGAAAACCTATACTTAACCAAGCAGGTTTAATTCTAAATATAGCAGTTGAAAGGATTGATGATAATG
Organism: uncultured bacterium; assembly: GCA_963923765.1. GTDB lineage: Bacteria > Cyanobacteriota > Cyanobacteriia > Cyanobacteriales > CAWUOF01 > CAWUOF01. The sequence continues at coordinate 6,708 of CAWUOF010000213.1, forward strand.
GATTTATTAGCTTAAGCGTAAATCCAGAAGTTTCGGCACCTGCAAACTCTGTGAGTACTCCTGACGGTCCAATCACCTTAATTTCTCAACGACAATTACAATCAGGGTTAATTCGCTTACGAGATGGACAGACGTTAATTTTGGCTGGTATCATTCAAGATCAGGATCGAGTTGCGGTGACTAAGCTACCTATTTTGGGTGATCTTCCCATTATAGGAGCATTGTTTAGAAAAACTAACAGAAACAATCAACGTAACGAGGTAATTGTGGTAATGACACCACAAATTATGGACGATTCGGAAAAAGCAACTTGGGGCTATGGCTACACTCCCGGACGAGATGCTAGGGAAATGTTACAACGACAACAAAATAACCTTTCCCCTGGGACTCGCTAAGATTTAGGGCATGGGGGCAGGAGGGCAGGGGAGCAGGGGAGCAGCGGTTTGGCTGCGCTCACCGACCAGGGGGAAAGGGAGCATGGGAGCAGGGGAGCATGGGGGAATTGAGAAATTTAAAATTTTAAGTATATATAAATAAACATTCTTGCTACTAATAACAA
>CAWUOF010000214.1:0-7266 GCA_963923765.1 uncultured bacterium
TATCTGACGCACCCTACTATAATCTTTTCTGAGTAAATCAAGATTATTTTTGGTGTTTTTTTTAAATCGGGTTGTAGTAGGCGATCGCCTTGATGATAAAATTAGATAAAAATCCGATAATTTTAGTTTCTTTTCCGAGGCGATCGCCTTGCTGATAAAATTACATAAAAATCCGATAATTTTAGTTTCTTTTCCAAGACGATCGCCTTGATGATAAAATTAGGAAAAAATCGGATAATTTTAGTTTATTTTCCGAGGCGATCGCCTAATAGATAAATAAGGCGAGCAATGCCCGCCCTATTGTTAATTAGTAACTACGCAATTAACGTTTTACCAACTTTTTAGATAACTTCCGCAGGCGAATAGATTGGGGGGTAACTTCCACCAATTCATCGGGGCCGATGTATTCCAAAGAACGCTCTAAAGTCATGTCTATAGGCGCTTGCAATTGCACTAATTCTTCACCGCTAGAGGCGCGATGGTTAGTTAATTGTTTAGTTTTACAGACATTTAAATCTACGTCTTGGGGGCGGTTATGTTCTCCGACAATCATGCCTTTATAAACTTTAGTTCCCGGAGTGATAAAAAATACACCGCGATCTTCGGCATTTTTCATGGCGTAGAAAGTAGCAACACCTTCTTCAAAGGAAATTAAAACACCGTTACGTCGGGCTTCAATATCACCAATAATTGGGCGATAATCTAGGAAACTATGGTTCATAATTCCTTCGCCGCGAGTCATCCGCATAAATTCGCCTCGGAACCCAATTAAACCTCGGGCTGGGATAGCAAATTCTAGTTGCGATCGCCCGTTACCACCAACGCGCATATCTTGCATTTCCCCTTTGCGTTGTCCGAGACGTTCCATACAGCTACCGACAGCTTCTTCGGGAACGTCTAAAACTAAACATTCAAAAGGTTCGCAGGGTTGCCCGTTAACTTCTCGGTAAATAACTTGGGGTTGGGAAACTTGAAATTCGTATCCTTCCCGGCGCATATTTTCGATTAAAATACCGATGTGCAATTCGCCACGACCGGAAACTAGGAATTTATCAGAAGAGTCGGTTTCTTCAACGCGCAAAGCTACGTTTGTTTCTAGTTCGTGTAATAGGCGATCGCGCAATTGCCGCGAGGTGACATATTTCCCTTCTAGTCCTGCAAATGGAGAATCATTTACAGAGAAAGTCATTTGTAAAGTAGGTTCGTCTACTTTAATTAGTGGTAAAGCTTGGGGTTCATTGGGGCAAGTAATAGTTTCGCCAATATTAGCATCGGCAAAGCCTGCTACAGCGACGATATTACCGGCAGAAGAAGACTCTATTTCAATCCGTTTTAAACCTTCAAAACCTAGCAGTTTAGTAACTTTAGCTTTAACTATTGTGCCTGTTTCAGTTACTAAAGCAGCTTGCTGACCGGTTCTGATTGTGCCGTTGTGAATACGACCGATTACAATTCGTCCTAGATATTCAGAATAATCTAGGGTTGTGACTTGTAATTGTAAAGGTTTGTTCGGATCGCCTACCGGGGGAGGAACGCGATCGAGGATCGCATCAAATAGCGGTTGCATATCATTATTTTCTTCTTCTAATTGGTTTTTGGCATAACCACCTAAGCCAGAACCAAATAGATAGGGAAACTCGCACTGATCGTCATCTGCGCCTAATTCTAGGAATAAGTCTAAAACTTTATCGATCGCCCCATGAGGGTCAGCTTGTGGGCGATCGATTTTATTAACAAAGACGATCGGGCGGAGTCCCTTTTCCAGCGCTTTTTTTAATACAAAGCGGGTTTGGGGCATTGGTCCTTCGTTGGCGTCTACAATGAGTAAACATCCATCCACCATGCCGAGAACTCGTTCCACTTCTCCGCCAAAATCGGCGTGTCCAGGAGTATCAACGATATTAATTAAAGTATCCTTGTATTTAACCGCCGTATTTTTAGCTAGGATAGTAATTCCCCGTTCCCGCTCAATAGCGTTGGAGTCCATGACGCAATCAGGGACGTCTTCCCCTTCGCGGAAAATGCCGGATTGTTTTAATAATGCATCAACAAGGGTGGTTTTGCCGTGATCGACGTGAGCAATAATAGCGACGTTGCGAATGGGGAGAGACATAAGGTGACAGTTAATAGCAGAATTTGGCTGTGAATTGCGAACTTTTCAAATAACTTAATAATTATATATGATTACCATCGATTCTGGACGCAACTTGTCCCGCAATTTTTTAAATTAACTAAAATATTAATAAAACCTACGAAAGAGGGAACGAGCAAGAAGTAACTGGGATTTTTGTGGCTATCTGAGTATGAATTGTCATAATTTTATTGATTTATCGGTAATTTATGCTTAGAGGCGATCGCACAAACCCCAGCTTTGATAATTTTCTTAACATCTTTCACTGATTAGCTAAATTTTTGCTTAAGATATCACGCCTATTAGCTAACTCGTTAGAAAATCCAGAATAGCTAAATTTAACGGTTTCTCTAATTCTAAATCTCCGCTGCCAAATAGCTATAGCTGAATTTTTCCTTATTGGGTGACAGTACACCCATTTTGTCAGAGAAATTTAACATTTTTACCAGCCCAAAAGCTATAGCTGGGGTTTAATAAAATACTCGATTGAGTTAAAGTAGTTCTCAACCATGAAAAAGCCAAAAATTTCATTTCATAATTGTAAAAAACCGTTGTTGCGCTTGAGTGCCATAGTAAACTCAAAAATTGATTATATTGGCATAATTCCTCCAATAGGTTGTTTTTCCAAAAGTAAAAAGCACCTAAATCCAAATCTATTACTATATTCTTGTTGAGCAATCCTAGCAATAATTCTTATAACTTTTATAAGAATATAAAAAAATTAGTAATATGACTGGCTAATCATGGAATAATAGCTCTTTTCTAAAGAGATACAATAAAAAAATATATCTTGGCTGCCAGTAAAAGCAGAAAAAGCGCTCAAGCGCAAAAAGTAAAATATTATGGTAGTATAAAAAACTAGCTGCATTAATAACTAACTACCACTAATAACCCCCACTCATTACCTTTTAGATTATCACAATGAACAATACACAAATACCAACTTCCCAAGGTTTATACGATCCACAATTTGAGCATGATTCCTGCGGTGTTGGCTTCATTGTCCAAATGAAGGGAAAACAATCCCATGACATCATCGAACAAGGATTAACAATACTCCTAAATCTCGACCATCGTGGGGCCTGTGGCTGCGAAAAAAATACAGGTGATGGTGCGGGCATACTAATTCAAATACCCCATAAATTCTTAACAAAAGTAGCCGCCGCCAATAATATTAACCTACCAGAAGTCGGAAAATATGGCGTAGGCATGATATATGCATCCCCAGATGCTAATATTCGCGCTCAAAGCCGACAAATATTTGAGCAAATAGTTAAAGAAGAAGGTCAAGAAGTTATCGGCTGGCGTGACGTACCTACTAATAATTCTCCCTTGGGTAATACCGCCAAATCTAGTGAACCTTTTGTGCAACAAGTATTTATTAAACGTGGTGCAAATATCACGGATGATATTGCTTTTGAGCGGAAATTATACGTAATTCGTAAGCTGTCCCATAATGCGATTCGTGGAAAAAAAATAGATACTTATTGGTATCCATGTAGTCTTTCTGCCCGGACTTTAGTATATAAAGGAATGTTAATGCCGGTGCAGGTAGGAGAATATTATCCAGATCTCCACGACCCGGATATAGAAAGCGCCCTAGCTTTAGTACATTCTCGTTTTAGTACTAATACTTTCCCCAGTTGGGAACGATCGCACCCCTATCGCTATATTGCTCATAATGGCGAAATTAACACGCTACGGGGTAACATTAACTGGATGTATGCACGGCAATCATTATTTGAGTCGGATTTATTTGGAGAAGATATTAAAAAAATTCATCCAGCTATAAACATTGATGGTAGTGACTCATTGATTTTTGATAATGCCTTGGAATTACTATTTTTAGCCGGCAGAAGTCTCCCCCATGCGGTGATGATGATGATTCCGGAACCCTGGACTAATCACGAATCAATGGATGAGGCGAAAAAAGCCTTTTATAAATATCATTCCTGTCTAATGGAACCCTGGGATGGACCAGCTTCCATCGCCTTTACAGATGGCAAAACTATCGGGGCAGTACTCGATCGCAATGGATTAAGACCTTCCCGTTATTATGTCACTAAAGATGATTTAGTAATCATGGCATCAGAAGCCGGAGTTTTAGCCATCGCACCCGATCGCGTTGCCGCTAAAGGTCGTCTCCAGCCGGGTAGGATGTTTTTAGTTAGTATCGATGAAGGGCGCATTATTGCCGACCAGGAAATTAAAGATAAAATTGTTAATGAATATCCCTACGGTGAATGGCTAGAAAAACATCTAGTAGAATTGCCAAAACTAACCGATGCACCACCAGAAAATATTACCGAAGAATTACCCCTCATTCAACGTCAAACAACCTTCGGTTATACCTTTGAAGAATTACGGCTATTACTAACACCAATGGCACGGGATGGAGTAGAAGCCGTCGGTGCAATGGGAGTAGATACACCCCTAGCAGTTTTATCCGATCGCCCGCGTTTACTTTATGATTATTTTAAACAACTTTTCGCCCAAGTAACTAACCCGCCGATCGATTCAATTCGCGAAGAAATTATCACCTCAGCCGAAACTACGATCGGTGCAGAAAAGAATTTATTAAACCCTCAGCCGGAAAGTTGTCATTTAATCGAATTAAAGACCCCAATTTTGACTAATGAAGAATTAGCCAAATTAAAACACATCCAAACCGGGGATTTTCGATCAATAACCCTACCAATCCTATTTAATCCCAAAGCAGGAGTAAAAGGATTAGAAAGCGCAATGGCAGAAATTTGTAGTGCAGCCGATCGCGCTATAGAATCCGGCATAAGTATCATTATCCTATCCGATCGCGGCTTAGATAAAAATAACGCACCAATTCCTGCCCTTCTAGCAGTTTCCGGTCTCCATCACCATTTAATTCGTCACGGCACACGCACCAGGGTAGGTATAGTACTAGAATCAGGAGAACCCAGGGAAGTACATCACTTTGCCCTATTAATTGGTTATGGCTGCGGGGCAATTAATCCCTATCTCGCCTTTGAGACGATCGCTGATATGATTCATAGCGGCGAAATAGTAAATGTAGACTATAAAACCGCTTGGAAAAACTACATAAAATGTGTCACCAAAGGTGTAATTAAAGTAGCCTCAAAAATTGGTATTTCCACCCTGCAAAGTTATCGCGGTGCCCAAATATTTGAAGCTGTCGGCTTAAATAAATCCATCATAGATAAATACTTTACCTGGACATTTTCTCGCATAGATGGTGCCGACTTAGAAGTTATCGCCTCCGAAGCTATATTACGTCATACTCATGGTTTTGCAGAACGATCGGTTGATGGACATACTTTAGATGTAGGCGGCGAATATCAATGGCGTAAAGATGGAGAAGAACACCTATTTAGTCCCCAAGTTATCCATGCCTTGCAACAAGCGGTAAAAACCGGTAATTATGAACTATACAAACAATACGCCAGCTTGGTAAATGAACAGGGAAAAAAATATTATCGCCTGCGGGATTTATTAGAATTTAAATCACAACAAGCTATCCCTATTGAAGAAGTAGAACCAATTGAATCCATTGTAAAACGATTCAAAACAGGTGCCATGAGTTATGGTTCTATTTCCCAAGAAGCCCACGAAAGTTTAGCGATCGCTATGAATCGGATCGGCGGTAAATCTAACACCGGAGAAGGTGGAGAAGATCCCGCCCGTTACACCTGGACAAATGAAAAAGGAGACTCCAAAAATAGCGCCATTAAACAAGTAGCTTCTGGTCGATTTGGTGTCACCAGTTTGTATCTATCCCAAGCCAAAGAATTACAAATAAAAATGGCTCAGGGAGCCAAACCAGGAGAAGGCGGTCAATTACCCGGAGGAAAGGTTTATCCTTGGATTGCAAAAGTACGTCATTCTACACCAGGTGTAGGTTTAATATCCCCACCGCCGCACCATGATATCTATAGTATTGAAGACTTAGCCGAATTAATTCACGACTTGAAAAATGCTAATCGCCAAGCACGAGTTAGCGTCAAGTTAGTATCAGAAGTTGGTGTTGGTACTATTGCGGCAGGAGTTTCTAAAGCTCATGCTGATGTGGTGTTAATTTCTGGTTATGATGGTGGTACTGGCGCATCGCCCCAAACTTCAATTAAACACGCCGGCTTACCTTGGGAATTAGGATTAGCAGAAACCCATCAAACTTTGGTATTAAATAACTTGCGATCGCGCATTGTAGTAGAAACTGATGGACAATTAAAAACCGGTCGAGATGTGGCGATCGCTGCCTTATTAGGTGCCGAAGAATTTGGATTTTCCACCGCGCCTTTAGTAACTTTAGGCTGTATAATGATGCGGGTTTGCCATAAAAATACCTGCCCCGTAGGAGTTGCTACCCAAAATCCTTTGCTACGGAAAAACTTTACTGGAGATCCGGAACATACTGTTAATTTTATGCGGTTTGTAGCAGCAGAATTACGGGAAATTATGGCATCTCTGGGAATTCGTACCGTTAATGAAATGGTGGGACGAACTGATTTATTAGAACCGAAAAAGGCGATCGAACATTGGAAGGCAAAAAATATAGATTTGTCTAAGATACTTTATCAGCCAGAAGTCGGTCCAGATGTCGGTCGTTATTGTCAAATTCCCCAAGATCACGGCTTAGAAAAATCCTTGGATATTACAGTTTTACTCGATTTGTGCAAAGGTGCGATCGAACATGGCGAAAAAGTCAAAGCCACTCTACCCATTTGTAATGTTAATCGAGTAGTTGGCACAATTTTAGGCAATGAAATTACTAAGAAACATTGGCAAGGCTTACCAGAAGATACTGTACATTTACATTTCCAAGGTAGTGCCGGTCAAAGTTTCGGTGCCTTCGTTCCCAAGGGTGTTACTTTGGAATTAGAAGGAGATGCTAATGATTATCTTGGTAAGGGTTTAAGTGGTGGTAAAATCATTGTTTATCCCCCAGCAGGTTCTACTTTTGTTCCAGAAGAAAATATCATTATTGGTAATGTCGCTTTCTATGGGGCTACCAGTGGTGAAGCTTACATTAATGGTGTCGCCGGTGAGCGTTTCTGTGTCAGAAATTCCGGTGTTAATACTGTAGTAGAAGCTGTCGGCGATCATGCTTGTGAGTATATGACAGGAGGTAAGGTAGTTGTACT
>CAWUOF010000215.1:0-7253 GCA_963923765.1 uncultured bacterium
ATTCTACATTCTACGATTATTCACAAATTATTAACTAAAAACCTAAATCAGCGATCGCTGAATCACCTTCATCAAACAATTCATCATCCGGCATTTTTTCCAAATCCCGATCGCCTATTTCCTCGTAAAAAGTTTCATCATAGGGACGGGTACGCACCACCACAGGCATAGGCACAGCATGACCAAGAATTAAAGCTTGTTGTTTAGAATCTAATTTAGCTAAAACCGATCGCAAACTACCGGCACCAGAAACACCAGTAAAAATAGCATCAATATCCTTTTCATCATTTAATAAAGCCGTAATGCGAGTACCAATTTGAGACATTACCTCATTATCAATACCAGAAGGACGTTGATCTACAACTAAAAGAGTTACAAAATATTTTCGCATTTCCCTGGCAATAGTACCAAAAATAGTTTGCCGCACAGTAGCCGGGTCAAGAAAACGATGGGCTTCTTCAATAGTAATTACCAATTGCCGAGGGCGATCGCAGGGATTTTTAGTTTGTAAAAACCGTTCCGATTTTTCCACATAAGCTTTATGAATACGACGAGCAATAATATTAGTTGCTAACATATAAGAAAGCATATTAGATTGCGACCCAAACTCAATCACTATATGCTTACCCGCTTCTAAACAATCTAAAATTTCCCCCACATAATTATGAGAACATTTACTCCGCACATATTTTAAATCTTGCAAGCGCACAAGTTTACGTTGCAGCGCCATAATAGAAGATGTATTACCTTTCTTTTCATCACAAAATAATTGAATATCCTCATTATTCATCTCTAACAAATCAGTAATCCAAGATTTACCAAACTCATTACGCAAAATAATCGCATTTTCAATACTAGCTTCGGAAAGATTTAATTCTCGCTGCACTAAACTAATATCTTCTACTTCTATTTGATCAAAACTCAGATATAATTCCTGAGCATTGCTAACACCACGTCTATTAGTAGATATTGGATCTAAAGTATATATATTCACATCGGATTTAAATAATTGTCGCAAACCTTTAACTGTGCTAAATTGTTTACCTTCTCGCACTGCTTCCCAGCCATACTCAGAATGCATATCAAAAATGAGATTAACTGCGGCTTTTTTGCGAATAATTCCAGATAATAATAATCTAGTTAAAAAAGATTTACCAGTTCCCGATTTACCAAATACACCATTACTTCTTTCGACAAATCTATCTAAATCCAAACATACAGGTACTTCCATATCCAAAGGTTTACCTATGGCAAAATTACGCCGATGGGGGTCATCTTCCCAGCCAAAAACTGATCGAAAATCCTTTTCACTAGCATCATAAACTTGGGAAAAATGACTAGGAATAGTTTTAACTGGTAATAATTCTATCTGGGCACTGGTTTGCGGCATAAAAGCAGCCAGAGTTGTTTTAGGATTAAAATTATCCGATTTATTATTTTTTTGCTGGAATTTTTGGTTAATTGGTTCCCGATTTAACATTAACATTGGCGTTAGTTCGATCGTGCCGTAGGTGCCACTACCAGCCAATACCTCTTGTAAAAAACTATCCTCTGGATGGGGAGGATTAGCAAAAATACGAGTACTAGCAGTACCTAAAGCTACATCTGTCATCATACAAAAAAAATCTGAGTAGGTACCTCTTACCACTAAAAACTTACCTACTCGCATATCTTCTACCGAGACATCAGGATGTAATCTTACTTCCAGACCGGTACTGAGGGAACCTTGAATTACTGAGCCGAGAGGTTTTTCTAAATTCATGTTACAGATATTAGCTATTATTTATTAATTCTCCATTGTATAGTTTATTGTATAGTTTATTTAGGTTTTCCTATACCATAATTTACTTGTTTTTAATAATATTTTTATAAATTAATTGGTAAAATTCTCAAAATTACAGCTTTATATTAATTCATGGAAAATTAAATAATTAAAAATCTAGGGGCGAGTTATCAGATAAATTATTATACCAACAAATAACCTATCATAAACCCGCCCCAGCCCTAAATTAACTATTAGACTTCTTGCGAAAGTCAGGCAAGAGGCAAGAGGCAAAAGCCAGAAAGATTAGACTTCTTGCGAAAGTCAGGCAAGAGGCAAGAGGCTTTCTTGCAAGAGGCAAAAGCCAGAAAGATTGATGTTTTCTTAACAAGAAATGATTATTTTTTTAGTTTCGCAAGAAGTCTAATCAATCTGAATTGATGTAGGTGCCGAATTACCACTACTAGGATTAGCACTTAAAGGCTTACGATATTGGGCATAAAGACGATCGCGCCAATTAAAAAACGTCTCATACAAAGGATTATCTGCTATACCCGGTACTCCCTTACCCCGTAAACTTTCCGGCAAATCTAAATAAGGACCATCTGGGAATTTTAGCAACATTGATAACCCAGCTACCGCAAAATCTGCTAAAGTAGGTTGATCGCCGACTAAATAAGGACTATTTTCTAACAACAAACACAAAGCTTCTAAATCTTGTTTAATCGAATCCATTGCGGAATTAATCACATCTGGGCCAGCACCTAAACCTATGCCAAAAGTTTTTAGCAGATCGCCCGGTACAGATTGCACTAAATTTTTGACAAAATCAGGTGTGGATGTTGGTAACAATGCCGTGCGAAAATTTTGGTCTTGACTAATACCATTAAATATTGCTTTACGACTTTTTACACCGATCGACTCATCTGCCCATTCCTCCATGAGTAAACATAGTCCACGCTGTTTAGGTTCCCCAGGAATTAGGGCAGGTTCTGGATATTCTTGATCAAGATATTTCGCGATCGCTGTAGAATCAGCTATGATGATATTCCCATCTTTAAGTACGGGTACTTGTCTTTGTCCGGAGAGGCGAAATACTTCTATTTGTCCTACCCCTGGCGTGACTTCTATTTTGCGGTACGCTAATCCTTTGTAGTCTAATAAAAAACGTACTTTTTCACTGTACTGGGACAGTTCAAATTGATATAACTCCAGCATACAAGCATCTCCGAATTTTTTTTTGCGGTTTGAAACTGGATGTGCGATCGAGTATTTAGTCTAATTGGAATAATGTAAATATAACATGAAACTAAGTTTTTGCATAATCGTAAAAAATGAAGCCACTAATTTACCCCAATGCCTTGCTAGTGTGGAAAATTTGGTAGATGAGATAATTGTACTTGATACCGGATCGAGCGATCGTACTGTAGAAATAGCCAAAGAATTTGGCGCACAAGTCTATCATTTTAAATGGTGCAATGATTTTTCCGCAGCCAGAAACGCATCTTTAAAATATGCTACAGGTGATTGGATTTTAGTTTTAGATGCCGATGAAATCCTCGTCCCAGAAATTATCCCCCAGCTAAAAACAGCAATAAATACAGATAATTATATTTTAATTAACTTACTACGGCAAGAAATCGGAGCTAATCAATCTCCCTATTCCCTAGTATCACGGTTATTCCGTAACCATCCAGAAATTTATTTTTCCCGACCTTACCATGCAATGGTAGATGATAGCATAGTTAAACTATTACAAAAACAACCTAATTGGCAAATAATTTCTCTTCCTGATGTAGCGATTTTACATTACGGTTATCAACCCGGAATAATTACCGCAAAAGATAAATTTCAAAAAGCTAAAACTACAATGCAAAGTTATATGGTTCAAAATCCTAATGAGCCTTATGTATGTAGTAAATTAGGTGCTTTATACATAGAATTAGGAGAAGTAAAGCGGGGAATTAAATTATTACAAAAAGGACTAAAAAACCAGAAAAATATAGATGCCGGAATTTTATATGAAATCCATTATCATTTAGGAATAGGTTATAACAAAATTCAAGATATTAAACAAGCCAAATATCATTACATAGAAGCAATAAAAACAAATTTATTACCACAATTACAAATAGGAGCCTATAATAATTTAGGAAACTTATTATTAGAAACAGGAGATTTAGAAGCAGCGTATCAAGCCTATACAAAAACTATACAAGCCGATAATAAATTTACCTTTGGTTATTATAATTTAGGCATGGTGTTAAAAGCCAAAGGATTATTTACCGAGGCGATCGCTGCATACCAACAAGCAATTAATCTCAATCCCAACTATGCCGAAGCTTACCAAAACTTAGGAGTAGTATTAATGAAAATAGGAAAAATCCCCGAAAGTTTAGCCGCATTTAAACAAGCCATAAATCTACATAGCGCACAAAACTCCCCCCTAGCCCAACAACTACGCCAAGGATTAAAAAATATGGGATTTAATGATAATTAATCATAAACTTTAGAGTTATATAAAATTAAAAAAAATTTGTGTAAAACCAACATTTTCGAGGTAAAATAACATACCTAATCTATAATCACAGGAAACCATGAAAATTTCCCTAAACTGGCTACGAGAACTAGTAGACTTCACCTTGACCCCAGAAGAATTAGCCGAAACCTTAACAATGGCAGGTTTTGAAGTAGAAGAAATAGAAGATCGCCGCACCTGGGCTGATGGAGTAGTACTAGGAAAAATAGTCGATCGCATTCAACATCCCAACGCCGATAAACTAAGTGTTTGCACAGTAGATATAGGCGGAGAAAAGCCTTTAAATATAGTCTGTGGGGCCCCAAATGCGCGATCGGATATATACGTACCCGTAGCCACCATAGGCACCTATTTACCCAATATTAATTTAAAAATTAAACCCGCAAAATTACGCGGAGTTGCTTCTGAAGGCATGATTTGTTCCTTAGCAGAATTAGGCTTAACCAAAGAATCAGCAGGAATACATATTTTTAACCTAGAAAATCCCCAATTAGGTAGCGATATTCGCCCCCTATTAGGATTAGATGATGTAATTTTAGACTTGACAACAACAGCAAATCGTGCTGATGCATTAAGCATGGTAGGAGTAGCACGAGAAGTAGCAGCCCTGACAGGTAGCAAAGTAAAATTACCAGAAATTAAAGATACGCCTATACAAAAAAAGGCAAATAATCTTTTATCTATCCAAATACAAGAACAAAAAGCTTGTCCGGCTTATATTGGAACAGTAATAGAACAATTAAAAATAGCACCTTCCCCTGAATGGTTACAAAGAAAACTACAAGCAGCCGGTGTACGACCAATTAACAATGTAGTGGATATTACTAACTACATTTTATTAGAATGGGGGCAACCTTTGCATAGTTTCGATCGCGAAAGACTACAAACTATAGCCGGAGGAGAAAACCTAACTATTAGTGTACGTTTTGCTAAAACCGGAGAATCATTAAAAACCCTAGACGGCCAAAATCGCAACCTACAAGAACAAAGTTTATTAATTACCGCCAATGATCAACCCATAGCCTTAGCCGGTGTCATGGGTGGAGAAGAAACAGAAGTACACGAAAACACCCAAAATATAATATTAGAAGCCGCTTTATTTGACTCCCCAGCTATTCGCAGATCTGCCCGTAGTCAAGGGTTAAGAACCGAAGCTTCTACCCGTTACGAAAGAGGCGTTAACCAAGCCGAATTAGAAATAGCTTGCAGTCGCGCTTTACAACTCATCAGCGAATTAGCCGGCGGTGTTATAGTCGCACAGGAAATAGGCGATACTCGACCAGATAAATCAACCTGGAGTCGCCGTCTTACCCTCCGTTTAGCAAAAATTCACCAAGTTTTAGGCTTAGTAAAACGAAACGATACATTAAGCGAATTACAAGCTAATGAAGTCGAAAAAATCATGGCAGCTTTAGCTTTTGAAATGACACCTACCGCTACTAATGAATGGTTAGTCACCATCCCCCCCTATCGTTCCCGCGACATCGAACGAGAAATAGATTTAATCGAAGAAATAGCACGTTTATATGGCTATGATAACTTCTCCGATACTTTACCCAGTCAAAGTGTTTCTGGTTATCTATCTCAGGAACAAGCTTTAACTCGTCAATTACGATCGGCTTTTCGGGCAGCAGGTTTAACAGAATTAATGCACTATTCCTTAGTTAAACCAGGAGAAGCAAATCAAATAGAATTAGCAAATCCTTTATTTGCTGAATATTCCGCTTTACGTACCCAACTTTTAGCCGGCTTAGTAGACGCTTTCCAGTTTAATTTAGAACAAGGAAACGGTTATTTAAACGGCTTTGAAATTGGCCGAATATTTGCTAAAGTAGGGGAAAATTTGCAGGAAGCAGACGCGATCGGCGGTATCATCGGCGGCGACCCTAGTCAGGGACGCTGGGTAACAGCCGGCAAAGAAAAACCCTTAACTTGGTTTGAAGCTAAAGGCATCCTCGAAAGTGTTTTTAACCGTTTAAATTTATCAGTAGAATATCGTCAAGATAAAGGCGAAGAATTTGCCAATAATGTTAAATTACATCCAGGGCGCACAGCATCTTTATGGCTGCAAGAAAATAAACTAGGCACATTTGGACAATTACATCCCCAATTATTACAAGACAAAAGCTTACCCGATGCAGTTTACGTTTTCCAACTAGACTTAACAGTGCTATTAAATGCACTGAATGATGATAAATTAACACCGCGTTTCTCGGCTTATTCTACCTTCCCCGCAGCCGATCGAGATTTAGCATTCTTTGTCCCTGTAGATATTTCTGTAAATGAACTCCAACAGATAATGAGTAAAGCAGGAAAAGAGTTATTAGAATCAGTAGAATTATTTGATGAATATCACGGTAAAGGCGTTCCCGAAGGGCAAAGAAGTTTAGCATTTCGCTTAGTTTATCGTGCAGGCGATCGCACCCTAACCGATACCGATGTAGATGGAGTACATCAAAAAGTACGAGATGCTTTAATCAAACAATATCCAGTTAGCTTAAGAAGCTAAAAATTACTTCATCTTAAGCCCCCCAATTAGCAAACAGCCTAGTAGGGTGCGTCAGACCAAAATTTATTACTCAGACAACTAGGTTAACTTTCTGACGCACCCTACAATTCTAGCCTGGTAGGGTGCGTCAGACCAAAATTTATTACTTAGATAACTAGGTTAACTTTCTGACGCACCCTACAATTCTAGTTGGTAATCAATCGATAAGACAAGGGCGGGTTTATTAAACTTATCGTCTAGTATCAAAATTTATCAACTCGCCCCTACAAGTTTATTAATATTTTCTCAATTATGCCAATATGAGGATAATTTATGTAGGGGCGGGTTATGCGATTAATTATATGATAACTCGATAAGTTTAATAAACCCGCCCCTATCAACGCGATAGATTTTCTGGTAATTATTAATTCGCCCCAATCAAACATTTGTGATTTTAGCCTGGT
>CAWUOF010000216.1:0-7194 GCA_963923765.1 uncultured bacterium
TCTGGCTACACTCCTCAACCTGTCTGGCTTTTAACCTCATTGTCACCCCGTGAGGTCAGATAGTCTTTAGCAAATTGATCGTAAGGAAATACTGTCATTTTCTTTGGTATTTTTCTGGTACTATTTCAATAGTTTATGTAGATATTATAATATACTTCATCAAGTTTTAATTCCTTGGTTTTCTTTAATTATTGTACAAATAAATGATGTTATTTCTAAGTAATTACTTATAAAAGTTTTAAGATTTAATGTATATTTTATGATGACATTGCAGTAATATATAAATATCATGCTGAAAAGCATATAAACACTATAAATTATATTATAATTGGTTGATTTGGTAATAAGGAAACATAATTATAATTTTGTTAATTAAATTAATAAATTTTTTGCTCCTTGCCAAATGATAGATTTTGGTGATGTTTGTATTTTATCTATAGGATAGACTCGTTTTTTATCTCATCGCAGAGTTTCTAAGTATTTTCTAGCTTTCAGTGATTTTAATCATTTTTTTTATTCTGATTAAAACACTAATAATTTGATGTTTTATTTAATAAAATCTGGTACTTGCAATTGATATTTTAATATCTAAACAATCTAGTTTATCTAAAAATATCCAATACTTATTTGATTGCATAGTTAGTTATTTGCAATTTTCTAAAATATTAAATTATTTGCTGATAAACTAAGATTTAAAAACCTTACCTAAAACAGTATTTATTGATTGTCCTATTTGGCGTTTACGCTGCCAGTTTTGAAAAGCTTTTTCGTATTCTTCGGTATCAGTTTTAAAGGTATTCCAAGCATTTAAAGCCAGTCCTAGTCCCCATATTATCAGAATATATAAAGACCAGGATAGAGAGTAACTATTTAAGAAATTTAAAAGCATTAAAAAAGTATTAATTATCAGATATTTTTCGGCATTTAAACGTAATTTACGACGGCGATAGTTATCAAAATCTTGTTTTTGTTGCACTTCACCTTGTCGGGCTAACCATTCTTTTTCGGCAGCGAGGAGGGTTTCTGGGGAAATACTTAATTCTGCGGCTATTTCTAGGAGTTGATCGCGGTTCATTAATTCGCCGTTTTCATGTTGACGGGCGATCGCGAGTTGTAAAATTTGTTGAATGGCTTGTTGGTTGTAGGATTCAGTCATTTTATTAACTAAAGATGATCGACTAATATTTTTTATTTTACTAATTTTTATATTACTGTACTGGTCGCACGATCGGGCGGGTTTTTGGCGGTGGCATTTGGAAAATTTCCTTAAGTCCTTGTTCCAAATTTTCCGCCATCACTATCCGATTTTCATATATTACAATTACTCTAACTAAAGTAGGTAAACTATTTTGTTCTGCTTCTAAATAAAGTGGTTCTACATATAATAAAGATTTCTCTATGGGAATTACTAATAAGTTACCCTGAAGTGCGCGAGATCCTTGACGGTTCCACAGGGAAATTTGCTGAGAAATTGCGGGATCTTGGTTAATTAAAGCTTCTATTTGTTCAATTCCATATACTAGCTTTTGTTTGGGAAACTCATATAATAATAATTTCCCATATTCTTTTTCATCCGATCGCGCTGCTAACCAAGCAATTAAGTTTGTTCTTTTTGTTGGTGTAAAAGGCAATAGTAAAATAAATTCTTCCGTATTTTCCGTCGGCAATTTCATAATTAAATAGTAAGGTTCTACTGCTTTAGGTTTACTGCCGTAAATTTCGGTAGGAATTTGCCATTGATCCTCACGGTTATAAAATACCTGGGGATCTTTCATGTGATAATTTAATAATCTTTCTGATTGAATACTAAATAAATCTACTGGATAGCGAATATGACTGCGAAGGTTAACAGGCATCGCACTTATTGGTTTAAATAATCCCGGAAAAACGGTTTGCCAACTTTTAATAATAGGATCGGAGAAGTCGGCTATATAAAATGTGACATTACCATGATAGGCATCGACAACAATTTTTACTGAATTACGGATATAGTTAAAATTATTATTTTTTACTGGTTCAGAGTAAGGGTAGCGATCGCTGGTAGTATAAGCATCTATCATCCAATATAAATAATTATCTTCTTTTGCTTCTTCACTTATTGGGCTTGACATCCCTGATAATTTCTCTGGTTGATTAATATCTGCTATGACTAAATAAGGATTACTATCATATTGTAAAAATGGAGCAATATATTTAATTCTCTGTTTAATATTACGACGAAATAATACTTTAGTATCCTTGGTAAAGTTTTGGGTAAATAACATTTGCCAATCTTTTAAATATTGAGCAAATATTAATCGTTGCCATATATTCCCAATTGACACTCCCCCAGTACCAGTATAAATATTATAAGCATTTTCATCACCTTGGGGATAATCAAATTCTTTTTCTTGGCTAGGTGTCATTATATAAGTATCGGTAATTTCTCCATAATATATCCGGGGATGACCGATAGGAATACTGGCACTAATACTGGCGCTAGAAGTGCGTAAATAACCTGTTTTACCAGTAGTTTTATCTATGCCTATATCTTTAACAAAATACTCTGGTAAACCTCCTGGTGCAACAGTATTTACTGGGCTAACAGTAAAACCATAACCATGAGTATAAACTAGGTGTTCATTAACCCAGGTTTTTGCTTCTTGGGGTACAGTATTATAATCTAATTCACGACCAGCTAATATTACTTGTTGTTTTTCTGTATTTATTGTTGATTTTGACTTATTTTTGGTTATTTCTTGTTGCAGAGAGTAGCGATCGATATCGGCATCGGGAAATTTATAATAAGGTCTAATTTGTTGTAATTGTCGATTACTTTCTAAAAGTGGCTTAGTATCCCAAAGGCGGATATTACGGATAGTTAGATCATTTTTTTGTAAATCAGTATAGGTAAGGTTTCCTTCTGGATTAAAAATTTGGGCTTCTATTTTGTCTAAATTAAATGCTTTTCTGGTAGCGACAATGCTGCGATCGATATATATTTTTTCCCTAGCTAATTCATTGGGTTGTACTATTAACCTTTGTAAAAATTCTGGTAAAATATAACCGCTAATAACTGCTATTAATAAATATAATCCTAAACCATACATTAATCGTGGTGCCCCTACTTTGGGAAACAGAGAAATTCCTTTACCTATAGGTAATAAAATTGCTCGCCATAGTAAAAAACATCCGATAATTACTCCCAGAATAGTTAAAATTGTATAAGCTGGTAGACGAATTTTTATATCGGTATATCCAGCACCATAACTAACTCCCAAGGTGGAATAAAGTAATTGATAGCGTAACAGCCAATAGTGTAAGGCTACTACTAGTATTAAACAGCCACCTAACCCGTTTAAATGACGTCTTTGAGATATAGAAAAACCTGGAAAATATCCGTTACTAATGCTATCGCCGGTTAATAGATAAATTAGAACGACGGATATTAAGGTAAATAAAAATAATCCTCCTAGTACAAATTCTAGTAATTCCCATAAGGGGAATTTAAATATATAAAAACTTATGTCTTGTTGAAAAATTGGGTCACTATTATTAAATGATGTGCTATGGAAAAATAACAGAAATTTTGGCCAATATTTAGATAAAATAAAACCAAAACCTAAGCTAAATAGGATAGCGATCGCCCTTAACCAAAATTCCGGATTTATAATTAATAATACAGTAATTCCTAATAGTAATACTACCATAAATATATGGTCTGGTATTTGTAAAATTAAGGATAATACGGTTTCTGGTTCAAATATTGGTGGTACTTTAGCATCAAAGTTTTCTAAGTTGAAATCGCTTTGCCAATAACTAATAGCTATTTTTCCATAGTGGAGTACCATGCAACCAACTAGGAAACTTAAACTAATTACAGTGATTAAAAGCTGTTGTAAATTTAAAGCATGAAAGGAAGGAACAAAGGGAGTATCAGAAGTAGATAATGGTGGATAAATAACAAGTTTTGGCAGTTTATCTTGGGTGTTTTGATGATGAAAAGCTATGGTTTGAAAATATTTAAGTTTAGTAGCAATTTTGAGATTTACTAATAAAAAAATGGCTGGGATGCCAAAGGCGATCGCCCATAAGCAAACCGAAGTTTGTATTTTTAATAAAAAAACCTGAAAATAACCAACTTCTTGAAACCAAAGACTTTCGGCGACTAAATAGGATAGGAAGTCAAAAAATAACCACAAACCTATTAGCCATAGTAATAACCATTTAGATCGTTTCCAAAACCATGCCAGCATAATTTATGCCAGGGGAAATGCGAAAATACAAGGGTAGCAGGGAAAATGCCATTATTATACTTTTATGATTATAGTAGAGATAAGAAATAGGGAATGGGAAAAAGGTTTAAAATTATATTAAAAATTGTGGGTTTAATTTTAGACATTATGGCAGGAGCAAGTATTAATAAGTAGTAATAGGTAAAACTGAAAAACCCTATATTTTATTTTTGCTAATCTGCCATAATGGAGAATACCAAATTTTAACCGTACTGTTCACCAGACCTATTTTCTGGATTTAGGTTAAACAAAGTTTGCAGAGTTTGCATAGCCCTGCGTCTCGCTTCGATATCTTGTTGTGCCCGCAATTGCACCATTGGATCGTGGAGAATTTTATTAATAATTCCGCGAGTTAAAGCCTCGATCACTTCTTGATGCCTTTCGGCAAATTCCGAACCTAAACGAGAAAGAGCTTTTTCTAACTCTTGAGCGCGGATAGTTTCCATTTTATCCCGCAGGCAGTTAATAGTGGGAACAGTTTCTAAACTGCGCCACCAAACATCAAAAGCTTCGACTTCTTCTTCTAATAATTCTTCAGCTTCCATTGCCATACGGCGGCGGCTTTCGTGGTTTTGAGCGACCACTGCTTTTAAGTCATCGACATTAAAAGCATGAACATTTTTTAGATCATTAGCATCAGCAGCCACGTTACGAGGAACGGAAATATCAAAGATCATTAAAGAATGATGAGGTTCTAAGATAGCTTCTAATTTGGCGCGATCGAGCAAAGGTTCTGTAGCAGCAGTACTGGTAAAAACGATATCTGAGGCTGCAATAGTTGCCATCATTTCCGCAAGGGGATGAATTTGCAGGGAAGCATCAGGAAACTGTTTAGCTAAATCTTCTGCTCTTTTTATCGATCGATTAACTATCGTGATTTGTTCAGACCCTTTAGCTAAAAGATGTTGTACTAGCAGGCGAGACATTTTTCCAGCACCGAGAATAACTACTTTTTTAGTACCTAAATTTTCTACTTTTATTTGTGCTAATTCTACGGCTGCCGAACTAATAGAAACTGCACCTGTACCAATATTAGTTTCTGTCCGAACTCTTTTTCCTGCTGTAATTGCTTGTTTAAACAAACGATTTAGTAACCGTCCGATGCCTTGATATTGCTGTCCTAGCTGATAAGTTTGCTTAACTTGCGCCAGAATTTGCCCTTCTCCCAGTACCAAACTATCTAACCCAGCAGCTACTCGCATTAAATGCATAATTGCATCTTCATGCAACAAAATAAATAGATGTTGGCGTAGATGATGTAGGGGTAATTGACTATGTTCTGAAAGAAATTGACGTACCTCTGCTACTCCTAGATCTGTTTCGCTAGTAACTATGTAAATTTCTAAACGATTACAGGTGCTAAGAATAGCGACTTCTTCAATATGGGGGTACGCTTTTAAGGCGGCGATCGCTTTTTCTGTTAACTGTTCTGGAATGCTAAGTTTTTCGCGAACTTCAACAGGTGCGGTTTTGTGACTAAGACCTACTACTGCAATATTCATTTGCTAATGTTAATTGCTAATGGCTAATTGCTAATACTTGATTAGTGAGGTTTTTTACTCATCAGTCAAAGTTAAAAAATAAACCAGGAATAAGAAAAAAGTAGTCAGAAGAAAACGGGTGATTTTTCAGTTTTCCCGATCGGCTTCTGACTTCTAGTTTCTAACTCCTGACTACTAACTTTTGACTGCTTAGTTTATGACCTATGGTTTAGAACCAATTTACTACTTTAATTGTAGTGTTTTGGGTTCTTCAAACAAGTGGATAGTATCCACAAATCGTACTGTTTTAGATTGGGAAGAAATGACCAAGCTTTGTGTCCTAGCGCCGCCATTGAAGTAACGGACACCTTCCATCAAAGTTCCTGGAGTAATACCGCTTGCAGCAAATAACACTGTTTGGCCAGATGCTAACTCTTCAGCATTGTAAACCTTATCGGGATCGTTAATGTTCATGGATTTTAAGCGAGCAATATTACTTTCTTTGCTTTCGCCAATTAGTCCAGTTTGAACAATTTCTGGATCATAAATTAATTGTCCTTGGAAGTGGCCACCCAAACAGCGCATGGCAGCAGCAGAAATAACACCTTCTGGGGCGGCTCCAATTCCCATTAAAGCGTGAATGTTGGTACCAGAGAAGGCACAGCATATAGCGGCGGAAACGTCGCCATCACTAATTAAACGCACCCTCGCACCAGCTTGGCGAATTTCTTGAATTAAGCCTTTGTGCCGGGGGCGATCCATAACTACTACTACTAATTCATCAATAGAACGATTTAAGCATTCTGAGAGAATTTTTAAGTTTTCAGTAGCTGATTTATTTATATCTACATGACCACGCGCTACAGGTGGAGCAGCCAGCTTTTTCATGTAAAAGTCAGGGGCAGCAAATAAACCACCTTTTTCGGAAATTGCCAAAACTGCCATAGATCCATTTTGACCATAAGCTACTAAGTTGGTACCTTCGCAGGGGTCAACGGCAATATCAATTTCTACTAATTCATCAGGGTTACAGAAATTTTTGGCATCTGGACTGGTGCATATACCTACTTCTTCGCCAATGTATAACATAGGGGCATCATCGCGTTCGCCTTCGCCAATAACGATGCGGCCTCTCATGTGTATTTTGTTCATGCGTTCCCGCATGGCTTCTACAGCTACTTGGTCAGCCGTATTTTTTTCGCCTTTGCCCATCCAACGAGCCGAAGCGATCGCTGCTTGTTCGACCACTTCAATAATTTCTAAACCTAGTGTGTTCTCCACGGGGTATGTCCTCCCAACTGCTTAATGCTGCGTTTTTTATCTGATTGTGTCAGTTTTTAAGTCTATCAGAGGTGTGATACCCACAGAGATACTGTTTTTTAGGTATGTGTTAAGTTTTGATGCGATTTTTAAATTTGGGCATGGGGCATGGGGCAGGT
>CAWUOF010000217.1:0-7089 GCA_963923765.1 uncultured bacterium
TTAAACATGGATGTAAAATCCCCTGTAAAACGACATTTACCCCTAGAAGGTAGCTATAATATCCGAGAATTAGGAGGGTATGCTACTTTAGATGGAAAATATACTCGGTGGCAAAGAGTATGGCGATCGGACAGTTTGCATAATTTATCTTTGAAAAGTCAAAAAGCTTTAATTAATCAAGGGATAAAAACTATAGTAGATCTGCGGCGAGATTCAGAAATAAAAAAACATCCTAATGTTTTAGCTAAATCTCCAGCAGTAAATTATATTAATATACCTATGTTTTTTGATGAACAAGAACCTAATATTTTTTATGCCGAAACCTTACAAAAACAGTACTATGTATTGCTAGAAGATTGCCAAAAACAAGTAAAATTAATTATAGAAGCGATCGCTAATAGCAAACCACCTATTCTATTTCACTGTGCAGTAGGTAAAGATAGAACCGGTTTAATAGCTGCTTTTTTACTAAATATAGCTAACGTATCAGCAGCAACTATAGCAGAAGATTATGCTTTAAGTGCTGATTATCTTGCACCTTTATTTGCACCAGAAATAGAAATAGCGAAAAAACAAGGTTATGGTCATATATACGAATCACCCCCCCAAGTTATGCTAGATACGCTAAATTATTTAGATAATAATTATGGTGGAGTTACTGAATATTTAAGAAAAATTGGCTTAACAAATGAACATTTAAGTCAGTTACGTGGGATGCTAGTCGATCGATAATTGAGTTTTTAAAGAATGTCTGCTGTTTCTACTGTTAACGTTACTGTCCCAGCCACAACAGCTAATCTTGGGCCTGGGTTTGATTGCATCGGCGTTGCCTTAACGCTATACAACCAGTTTAATTTTACTACGGCGGTAAATGCTACTACACCCCTAACTATTAAAGTAAAAGGTGCAGAAGCCGATCGAGTGGATACCAACGCGGATAATTTGGTATATAAAACATTTTTGAAACTATACCAACATCTAGGCATGACTCCACCGCCAGTGGAAATCGAAATTTTATTAGGTGTTCCCCTGGCTAGAGGCTTAGGAAGTTCCGCCACAGCGATCGCTGGCGGCTTAATTGGTGCAAATTGTCTCGCGGGTTCACCATTAACTCAACCAGAAATTATTAATTTAGCCATCGGTATCGAAGGACATCCTGATAATATTGTCCCAGCTATCATGGGAGGTTGTCGTCTCGCTGCTGTTAATGATTTTTCTGTTACTAAAGATAAAAATCCTTGGCAAATTTGCGATATTCCTTGGCATAATAATATTATACCTATAGTCGCAATTCCTGATTTTGAATTATCTACTTCTGCATCACGGCGAGTGTTACCAACAGAATACGATCGCGCTGATACTATTTTTAATACTGCTCATTTAGGTTTATTAATACGGGCATTAGAAACCGGGCAAGGTGAGTGGTTAACAGTAGCTATGCAAGATAAAATGCATCAACCTTATCGTAAAAAGCTAATTCCTGGTTTTGATGCTGTTAGGGAAGCCGCGATAAATGCCGGTAGCTATGGATTAGTTATTAGTGGGGCTGGTCCAACTCTTTTAGCTTTAGCAGATGCAACATCTAATTTAGCTGTGGAAAAGGCGATCGCTTCTACTTGGCAACAATTCGGAATTAAAGCAGAAGTGCGATCGCTTAAACCGGATCTGCAAGGAACTTGCATATCTTTTTAAGTACCATCAAAAATTAATTATATATTTAGCTGGGTGCGTAATAAATTTAACCCTAGATTAAATCTCTTGCAAAAATAATATGTCATACTGAGCGAAATGCAGTGTAGCGAAGTATCTTGGAGATTCTTCGCTGTCGCAATGACAGAGTTTTGCACTTTCGCAAGAGGTCTATTGTATAGGTTAAATCTTACATCTAACGCACCCTAACCATTAATTGTAGTTAAATGTAAGAAGGTGATAATAATCTAATCTACCCTATTATCATGGAACTACTATCATAGAAATACTATCATAGAAATTTTCTCCAGGCGATCGCTTGTTAGATTTTTGATTTATCCTGGTCAATTATTAACCTTTTTTTCGACACAGATATTAGATGTATTAGAAGAAGTACATCCATTCCTATCTTGAGATATTATTACCCCGCTAGTCATAATAGCAACTACCAGAACCAAAACCAACATAACTGGACCATCAACCAAAGATTTCTGCGCCTCCTCCGGTTTAGGTTTAGGTTTTTGGCAAGCATCGCAAATTAACTTACAACTACAAGGTGGTATTGTAATATTTGTTGTAATATTTTTGTAAGGACATTCCATAAAATTTTTCCAAACTTAGAAATAGCAAGCTAGGTATAAGGGCTTACCCTCAGAGGAAAACTATTTCCTCTATATATATATCGGAAAAAAACATTAAAAATATGCAGCGAAGTGAGATAAATTTTTTAGCCAATACCATCTAATCTGCTTATGGAAAACCTGGCTTGATATATAATTAACTGAAACATTGTCAATAACCATAAGTCCCAGGTAAAAAAAATTTTTCATTTTATCCAGCCTTGGCAAACAGTTCACAAATTGTGATATTGTCTACTTCAATAGCATTTAATTAAATTCCTGCCTGTTGTGAGTCAAAATCGCGAACCGTTTGTTAATCTTGCTCTTTACTACTGGTTTAAATGGGCAGTAGTTAGCCCTGTGTTGGGTTTGTATTTTCAAGGTCGCATTTATGGTGCGAAAAATGTACCGAAAAATGGGCCGTTAATAGTAGTTAGTAATCATGCTAGTGACTACGACCCCCCGATTTTATCTAATTGCGTCGGGCGTCCAGTGGCTTATATGGCCAAAGAAGAATTATTTCGGGTTCCAGTTTTAAAGCAAGCTATTAAGTTATATGGCGCTTATCCTGTAAAGCGAGGAAGTGCTGATAGAAGTGCTATTAGATCCGCTTTAGAATATTTACAACAAGGTTGGGCTGTGGGGCTATTTTTGGAAGGTACACGCACCTCTGATGCTAGAATTACAGACCCGAAATTAGGGGCGGCTTTAATTGCGGCTAAGGCAAAAGTACCTTTGTTGCCTGTTAGTTTATGGGGAACAGAAGCTATTGTGAAAAAAGGTAGTTATATTCCCAGAAGAGTACCTATTACAGTGCGAATTGGTGAAGTAATTACACCGCCTCTTTCTACAGATAAGGAAGAATTGCAAGTGATAACACAGCAATGTGCAAAAATTATTAATGAAATGCATAGTTTAGGGCGTTAAGATAATTTGTTATGGCTGTGATTGTTGCATTTGTGGATAAATAAGTTAAAATACATCAAAATCTAGTAGAGTAGTCAGCAAATGAATGATTTAAGAGCAGAATTAACAGAATCAGTAGATGAGGCTGAGTGGAACTGGTTAATACCTCACGCGGAAAGGGAAGCAGTAGTAGTGGTGACACAAAATTTAAATTTGGTTGAGGTAGGGGAAGCGATCGCTAATGATAATATTTCCTCTGTCCAAAATTGGATTAGACAACAAATGATTTATAAACCTTCTCCTCACCAAATTTCTGATTGGAATAATAACGATAGTAAGCGGTTTAAAGCTTTAATAGTGCAACCTTATGTTTTAATTCAAGAATGCATAGCAGCATAGTAATTAAAGTTTAAAGTTATGTACTATTTGCTATGGACGATCGCATTATATCAATTATAGGGTTAAACAATTTTAACCCTCTCTTTTTTTCCTAATTATAACTGTAATAATTATAATGATACCTGCCAAACATTTTTGGGAAAAACTCAATAATTTAGCCTTATTTCGCTTTTTATTATTATTTGCTACTGGTTGGGCATTAGTGCAACTTTTAGCTTACTTTGAAACTACTATAGTTATTTTTACTATTGCGGCTATTATTGCTTTTTTGCTTAGTTACCCCGTAGCATGGGTGCGTCGGTTTTTACCCCATCATATAGCTGTTAGTTTAGTATTTTTAATTAGTTTGTTAATTATAATAGTTTTTACCTTTACTTTAGGGTTAGCAATTTTATCTCAAGGGAAACAACTACTTGATAGTGTGACATCTTTTTTTACTTCGATCGCACCTTTTATAGAGGAATTAGAAAAAAACCTGCGGGAAAGAAATTTACAGATAAATTTACGTGCCATAGAGGAACCCCTAAAAACCCAAGCCTTAGCAATTGTTAGTAGCTTAATTGGCACTTCCCAAATGTTACTTGCTAATTTTATTCAGTTTATTTTAATTGCCGTTGTCGCTTTTTTTATGCTTTTAGATGGAGAAAAACTCTGGCAATTTATCCTTAAACTTGTTCCTATTCAGGATAGAGATCGTTTTACAGATATTATTCAGCGCAATTTTTTAGGTTTTTTTAAAGGGCAGGTAATTTTAAGCTTATTTTTTGGTAGTTGTACATTTATATTATTTATTTTCTTGAAAATTCGCTTTGCTTTAATTTTGGCAGTAATAGCGGGAATTTTTGAAGCTATACCCGGAATTGGCGCAACAATGGGTATTAGTTTAATAGGATTAATTTTATTATCTCAAAATTTTTGGTTAGCTTTAGAAGCTGTATTTGGTTGTTTTATTATTCAACAAATAAAAGATAACTTAGTAACGCCTAGAGTTATGCAAAAATCTTTAAATATTAATCCAGTATTAATTTTTTTTGCCCTATTAATTGGATTAAGAATAGCGGGATTATTAGGAATATTTTTAGCTATTCCTATAGCTGGTGTAGTGGTTAGTTTATTGGAAATTGAAGATATGAAATCAGTGCAATCGTCTAAAATAGGATTAACGGATATTGACGATGATTTATAGATACTTATTTATCAAATAAATATTTTATTGGATATTTTTTTTGTTGCCAGCAAGTTGAGAACCAGTATGACCAGTAATTACCCAAAGAATAGCTCTCATACCATCTCTAATTGATTTTTCCAAAGGTTCTGATTCTCTGCCAGAAGGAACCGATAAAGGTTTAAAACTAATGCCTCGACTACCTAAAACAATTTCACCAATTACTGCCGATCGAAACATATGGTCATCGGAAGTAACTAAATATATGCTAGTAATACCTCGCGCTTTAAATTCATCAGCTAGGGTAGTAAAATTAGTTACAGTATCTACTGCACGACGATCTAAATGTACACGATTTAAATTAATTCCTGCCTGGGAAAAAACCCATTCTGCATATTCTGGGTTACTACCACTAGATACCCAAATTTCTAATTTGGGATATTTACGGGCAAATTTAGCGGCAAATAATTCGCGATTTTTATCGCCACCTAAAACTAGCAATGCTTGAGGTGTATCAATATAACTTTTAATTTGTCTATAGCTTATCCAACAAACAACAGAAAGCCCTAATAACCAACATAGACAAGACTTGATTTTTAATGGGTGTTTATTTTGGTTATTAATAGACTTTTGCGAAATTTGGCGATCGCGTTTGCTAGAATAGCTTTTTAATAACATGATAAAAAACCAGAAAAGCTTATTTGCAATTTTTGCAACAGTGCATTTAACTATAAATAGCCTTGCACCGATGCAATTATCAGTAAATATACTGAATAATAGCAAATAAATCAAACTATGATTTAACGGGACTGGCGCGACTTGAACGCGCGACCTAGCGCTTCAGATTAGTGTGAGTTTCCCCACTCTCCGGACTATATCTTCACCATATACTAACATACTTAGGTGGTGGCCGTTTAGTCTCTACACCTTCGTGATACCAACTGGTAGCAAGCTTGGCTCGGTATTACCATATAATTTTTAGACTGGTATTTAGTCTAATTTGCTTTAGGTTTCACCGAATTTGACCACATTCACCCATTGAGTTTCCCCAAGGATGCCCGATTTTTCAGGAGGCGCTCGCTCTATCCAACTGAGCTACAGCCCCAAAACAAGCTATATCATCATAGCAGTTATTTTCTGGATAGGATAGAAAATATCCTAATTTTTCATTATTTATTTGGATTTTGACCAAAATTTGTAAAAGGCCCTAGTCCCTTTTTTATCGATCGCCTGTGTATTTTCAAGGTGTGTTGATTTTGGCTCTAAAATAAATTAACCCATTTTCCAATAAAAACTTAATTATTACAGCTAATAATTATTGCCATAAAATTTAACCCATTGAATTTCCATTGTAATTTAATTCACTATATTTCTAATCCTCCACCCTAGAAACCTGGTTTCTTTATATTCATCCAAAACCAAATCAATCTTATTTTAGCTTATTGTTTCCAGCTTAATTAAAATCCCTATAAATACTTACCTTCCCTCATATCCAAACCCATATATACGAATAATATTACCTTGGGTATCATCAACAATACAACTGCTTTTAAATACCCAAATTATTTAGTATTTGTAGACTATATTCGGGATAAATCACCTCTATTTTTTTAGTTTAGGGTTTTTTTCGTAGTGCTATTTCATTTTGCAAAGCTAAGATTAAATAAGTTAATTCATCTGTGCGGCTTTTTAGTTGTAATTCTAAATTTTCTGCCAGATCTAACAAAGCTTGTTGTGCTTGTTTAGTTAAGGTAACATCTCGAAAAGACCAAATTCTGCCATAATACTTGCCTTCATGGGAAATTACCGGGGCGGAATAATGGGCAAATATGCGCCCATCTTTTAAAGAAATTTCATCATAATATGTTGCCGATGACTGTTCCCTTAAATTTTCTAGCTTAGTTAAAAATTGCTCTTTTTCTGCCACTTTATCTAATAATATATATTCTAGCAAATTCCCATCATTATTAGTTGCCATTACCTCTGGAGTAATATGCCACATTTCCTGAAAGTGTTTGTTATAAGAAATAATTTTGTAATTAGTATCAATTACTAAAATGCCATCTAGTAATGCCTCTTGTTGAGCGTGCAACAGTAAATTATTATTCTCTAAAAAATCTATGTTTTGTTGGCGATCGTCTAAATTGGATGGTACTAAGTTTTTTTTACCTATAGGCATATTATTTTTATCGGATAAGGTTTTATGGCAATAGTTTTTATACCAATTCTCAAAATTGGAAAACCTAGAAAAATTGCCATTATTGTTGTTATGTTTGTGCAGAAATTTCGTAGTACATACAAGTTATAAAT
>CAWUOF010000218.1:0-7078 GCA_963923765.1 uncultured bacterium
GTTCTGGATTTACGTTACGTTCAAAAAGTGATAATTGTTTGCTTTGATTTACCTTATTTTGATGATTATTGACAAAATCTCCCATAACTTCGCATCCATTTTTAAGGCGATTAATAATTGTTCTAATAGATTCTAAACTTTGATCTATTCCAATCCATTTACGATTTAATTTTGCTGCAACATCTAAAGTTGTACCTGAGCCAGCAAAACCATCAATAATTAAATCATTTTCATCAGACGATGTTTGAATAATTCTTGTTAATAAATTAGGATTTTTTTCGGTTGGATAACCTGTAATTTCAATATTTTGATTATGAGCATCTTTATAATCTAACCAAATATCTTGAACAGGAATACCTTGACTTTGATCTAAATATACTTTTCGTCTTGGATTACCATTTTTAGACCAAAATATTTCACCTTTTGCATCCATTTCATCCAAAGTTTTAGGACTAAATTGCCAATGTTTTCCAGGAGGAGGACTAATTCCACGCCACATTTGACCTGTTTCACCATTTCTTGTTCCAGGTGCATGAATAGGTACTTTTTTATAATAACGACCTGTTGCCGGTTCAAAATATTGATATTCTTTTTTTGCTTTTTCTTCTGTCCATTGCTCATAAGGACGATTCCAAATATAATTATCAGATTTTGTATAAAATAAAATAAAATCTGATATATTTCCATAATTTTTCTTTGTATAATTTTTAGGATTACATTTTTTTCTAGTAATTAAACTTCTAAAATTATCAATTCCAAAAATTTCATCCATGATGATTTTAATATAAAAAATCATGTGCGAATCTAAATGAACATAAATAGAACCATTTTCTGCTAATAATTCTCTCAGAATTATCAATCGTCTTCGCATAAACTCAATATAATTGCTACCTGCCAATAAATCACAATAAGCATCTGTTTGAGAGCGAGATTGAAATACACTTTTAGTAGCAAAAGGTGGATCAATATAAATAAGTCTGATTTTGCCTTTTATTTCTTGATTTTTAAGAAAAGACAAAAGAATTGGTAAATTATCTCCATAGTATAAATGATTGTTAACTTGTCCAATTTGTTGTCCAATTTGTTTAAATTTTACACAATCTTCATAAGGTAAATTTAAAATTTCAGATTTAGATAATTTATCTTCGTAGGTAAGATAAGGAATTGATTTTTTTTGAATTAAATCTTCATTACAAATATTTTTTCTAGTCCATTTGGTTTTAGAAATACCTGTAGCCAATTTTATTATCCTCCTCAATAATTAAGAATATAACCATTCAATAGTTAAACGGTCTGGAATCATTCTTAAAGTAAGCACCATAATTTTATTAGTCCAACTTTCTTCTATGGAAGAATAATCATCCCACATTGAACCTAATAATAAACCTGGACCATCATTAATAAAAATAATTTTAGTTTTGAGTTTATGGGTTTGAGTATAATTTAAAATTTCGTTGGCACAATTGTTATAACCACCTGTACGATCATCTTCTTGTGCCCCACCTCGATCGGAATCGTATCTTGCTAATCCAATAGCTAAAACATTATGTTGATTATCATAAATAATAAAATCTACAGGACGCTTAGGATTAGGATAATTTTTTAAAATATTTCCTAGTAGAATATCTTTACCTGCTCTTTCTGGTCCTTTAATAATTAACTCCGGAAAATAACTACGAAATAAATCAAATAATCTTTGCGTTAAATCATAACCTTTTTTACCTCTATCTTTATATTCCCATAATAAAGCACATAAAGCTTCATCTCTTATGGGACGAGATATAAATGAAGCTTGTACTTCTTGTATAGGTCTAAATTCCTCTCCAAAGTGTTCAGAAATGTCTTGGGCTTTAGTTTTCTTTTTTAACATTTCAACTGGTGTTGATGGACTAACGTATTTCCGAAAAACTCTAGCAAGTTGTATTCTCATCCATTGGTTATCAACTTCTGAAATAAGTAAAAATAATCTGATAGAAGATTCAGAGGATTTAACTAATTTTCCAAATAATAATAATACTGGTTGATACAAATCACAAGCCTCTTTTAAAGTATCTGGATAATACTCACCACTAACTAAAGTTATCCAATTATGACCATCTTGTTTATAATCTCTAAATGAGTTGTATCTTTGCTTCATATTTAAAAATTAAAGCTTTATATAATTTTATAATGTGCAATCACGGTGAGTCCATTAAATAATTACCCTAATAATTATACTTTACCAAAGCCTCGTTAAGCTTAGGCGTATTGTCCATAAAAATCACCCGAAATTCTCTTTTTCAACACTTCTGGATATATTATGACTCAAGATTTAATGAGAGATTTTTGCTGCTCCGGATGGCTTTTGGTAAATTTGAAAAATATTATGGTCAAAAATTATGGTCAAAAATTCCATTTAAGGGCATACTATCATAATGTCCCGTTAGGACAACAGCAGCAAATTTCTACTCTCTATGGAGTGGGGGATGACCAAAGATAAAGATATAGCAGATAATTGGCCCAATCCGACTACTGCACCATCATCAGAAAATAACAGTCAAGTTACGCCAGAAAATTCTACAGCCTCATCTGGGGTGACAGAATTGCTGCCGCCTGAAAATCAGGAAATAAGGCAATTCCATGACAGTATATTGCTGGAAAATGTGAATACTCCAGAAAAAAAAGTAGGATTATGGCCAATATCGGCGACGGGACGGCTGCGGTGGCTGAATAGTTGGCTGTTTTGGCTGTCGGTAATGACGATTTTTTCTAGTGGGGTGGGCTTAACGGCGATCGCTTTGCTGTTAAAATTACCTGCTGTGCCAAATTGTCCCGCGATTTTCTGGCCAACTGCTTCGGTGTCTTTGCGTCTTTATTGTGGGGAATTAGCGGCTAATAAACAAACAGTAAATGATTTACTCGAAGCGATCGCATTGGTAAAGGATATAGAAGCAGATCATCCCTTGCGATCGATTGTTAATAATCATATTAAACAATGGACTCAAGATATTTTCGATTTAGGTGAGAAAGAATTTCAAGCAGGTAATTTATCCGATGCGATCGATATTTTGCGGAAAATTCCTACCGATGCACCAGATGAAGAAGCCAAAAGAGATATTGCCAAAATGATTACAGATAAAATAAACTATTGGCAGTCTATTTGGTCAAAAGCAGAAGATATTTATCAAGAAGCTGAAAAACAAATTGATAAAGAAAACTGGCCAAAAGCATTTAAAGCAGCAGTACGTTTACTAGATGTTGGTAATAAATATTGGGCGACAAATAAATATCAAGAAATTAATGAATTAATCGAAAGTGCGAGAAGCCAAGATAATCAGTTAAATAAAGCACGGGAGTTAGCCGACGCAGGGGGGTTAAAAAATTTATTAGCTGCAATTAAAGAAGTTGAAAAAATTGATACAAAAAGTAAAGTTTATCAAACGGCTCAAAAGTTAATTAAAAAATTTGGTCGCCGTATATTAGACTTAGCCGAAAATGCTTTGGATAAACAAGACTGGCAAGGAGCAATGGCGATCGCTAGAGAAATTCCAGAGAGTGCTAAGTTACAAGAAGAAGTCGAAGATATGATAGAATTAGCTAGGGCACAATCAACGGCTTCTATGGGGATGATTAGTAGCTTAGATAGTGCTATTAAACAAATAGAAAAAATGCCTTCTAAGCGCCCATTATATAGCAAAGCTCAACAGTTAATTAGCCGTTGGCAACGACAAAAAGAAGAAATAGCTTATCTGGATCAAGCTCGCACTTTGGCAAGAGGTGGTACTGTTAATGATTTATCAGCAGCTATTAATAAAGCTCAGTTAATTTCTAATGAAAATCCAACGGCAACAGACCGCGATCGCGAAGTTACTCGGTGGAATCGACAAATGCAAAATATGCAGGATCAGCCGAGTTTAGAAAGAGCGGAACAGTTAGCGAGTTTTGGTGATATTAATTCTTTACAAGCTGCTATTGCTCAAGCTAATCAAATTACTCCTGGACGTTATCTGTATCAAGAAGCCCAGGATAAAATCCAAATGTGGAGTAAAAAAATCCAAAGTAAGGAAGATAGACCTTATTTAGATCGTGCCGAACAATTAGCTATTCTTGGTGATGCTAATTCTTTGCAAGGGGCGATCGATGAAGCAAATAGAATTCGTCCTGGGAGAGCAATTTATCAAGAAGCCCAAGAAAGAATTCAAGCATGGAAAAAACAATTACAAAATTTACAAGATCGACCAACTTTAGAGCAGGCGAGAACTTTAGCAAATCAAGGTAATTTACCAGAAGCTATTAATAAAGTAGAAAAAATTTCCTCTGGTAGATCTTTATCTGATGAAGCTCGATCAGATATGGAAAACTGGCGATCGCAATTGCAGTCACA
The DNA here is from genome assembly GCA_963923765.1 of uncultured bacterium. Taxonomy (GTDB): domain Bacteria; phylum Cyanobacteriota; class Cyanobacteriia; order Cyanobacteriales; family CAWUOF01; genus CAWUOF01. The sequence continues at coordinate 4,364 of CAWUOF010000218.1, forward strand.
ACAGCTTATGGATGAAGCTCGCCGTTTAGCTGCTCAAGGTACACCAGAAGCCCTGGTAGCTGCTATTCGTAAAGTGGATAATATATCAAATTCTAGTCGTTTGCGCGTGGATGCAGAAGCGGCTATTAGTGGCTGGAGTCAGCAAATTTTAGCGCAAGCTCAACAGCGATCGGCTACGGATATTCCTGGCGCAATTGCGATCGCCGAGCAAGTTCCCTCTAATTCTCCTAGTTATTCAGCCGCAAGAGATCAAATACAGGTTTGGAAACAGTTTCTTAATTTTCCGAAAAAACCTTAATTTCAGGATATTTTTAGTTAAAACAACAAAATTTTACTAGCAACTCTTTTTGTACCTAATGCCATATTTTCTATTACCTATTCCCTGCTCTATTTTTAAATATTAACTGTAATAATTTCTTTAATTGCTTTTTGTTTATTATATAAAATCAATTATTATATTTTAGATGCGATCGCTAATGATTTTAAGCCATTTTAACTTTATAATTAGTATATTTCTATTCTAAAAAAAACCTAGTCGTAAATAACTACAATGCAACAACATATTCAAAATATTACTATCCATAAATTTCGAGGATTACAAGAATTAACTCTATCCAACTTAGGGCAAATTAACTTGTTAGTAGGAGTAAATAACTCTGGCAAAACCAGCGTTTTAGAAGCTATCTCCACCTACTGTCGTCCCTTAGATCCTCTGGAATGGCTAAATACAGCAAAACGCAGAGAAATTAAATACACTAATCAACCTATATTTGATGCTCTCAAATGGTTATTTCCTCAGCAAATAGACGCAGATAAAACTGATTTTTATGAAGGAGAAATATATATTTCTGGTGATGGTAGATTTCCCTTAAGAGAATCTCGCACAATTTATCGAGAAATAACAGGAATTGGGGAACCTAGTGCCATTCAGAAAGATTGGGAAGATAATCTCAATAATAACAATGAAGATAATATATATGATAGCTCTTTTAATAATATTAAAAAAGGTATTGAATTAAACATGGAAGTAAACTTTTTCAATTCTCAAATAAATTTATTTAATCAAGAACCTATCCAGGAATTATCAGAAAAATTCTTATTTTGGGAAAATGAGCGTTTTATTAATAAAAAGCCTAAAACTAATATAGCGTTATCTGTTGATACTGTAACACCCTTTACTCATCGCATCGAACAATTACAAATACAATTACTATCAGATGCAATTTTCCAAAGATTTAAACCAGAAGTAATTAAATTATTGCAAATGTTAGATGAAGAAATTATTGATTTACAAATCCTAATTCGTCCTCACATACGTTCTATTCTTTATATAGATCATAAAAAATTGGGATTAGTACCCTTAAGTGCTTTTGGAGATGGCATTCGTCGTTTATTATTTATTGCTTTAACTCTAGCAAAAATCAAACCAGGAGTTTTATTGATTGATGAATTAGAAACAGCTATTCATACTGAAGCACTGGGAAATTCTTTTTCTTGGCTTATCCAGTGGTGTCAAAATATGAATGTACAGCTATTTGCAACTACCCACAGCCTAGAAGCTGTTGATGCAATGCTAAATGCTACTAAATCTGAAATAGATTTAGTTCTTTATCGCTTAGAGCAAAAAGAATCGCAAACTAAAGCTATTCGGCTTGATAGAAATCGCCTTCAAAGATTGCGGGAAGATTTAGGTATGGAGGTGCGGTAGTGAAATATGCCATTATTGGAGTTGAAGGACCGCATGACCAGGCATTTGTAGGCAAAGTATTTCAAATTCTTGGCTTTGAATCATTTAAGGGTAATGCAGCAAATCTTGATTCTTTTTGGCGTAAATTTATTCCTACTTATCCTAAAAAGGGAAATTTGTATAACCGTCTTGATATGCCTAGTATTGTATTTACCGATAATATTTCAGTAGCTATTTATGCAGGAGAAGGTAGCAATTTGAAAACAAATTTAGATGATATTATTTATAATAATTCTGAGTATCAAACAAATTTATTTGCATTTGGAATAATTGCTGATGCTGATAAAGAAACGCCGCAAAAGATAGCAGAAAGGTATGCTAAAACTTTTCGTAATTATTTTTATAATTTTCCTCAGCAAGCAGGATTAGTTGATATAAATAATCCTAGAACAGGAATATATATATTACCAGATAATATTTCTAATGGTGTATTAGATATTCTATTGTATGAATGTGGTAAAATTGCCTATCCTGAATACATAGAACGAGCAAAATTATACCTTGATCTATTTTCTGAAGAAGAAAAACAATTTCTGAAATGGAAACCTTTTGCTTATGAAAAAGCTTTAGTAGCTACAGTTGTTAGTGTTCTCAAACCAGGTAAAACTAATACAGTTAGTATTAAAGATAATAATTGGATAAGTGAGAGAACACAGCAACAGGTATCTTTATTAGCAAATTTTATTCGTTTTTGCCAAAATATTTTAGATATAAACTAACGAAAAAATTATAAATTAATCACCTCACGGGGTGACAAACTAGCTATAATAAAGACAGGATATGGTTTTTAGCCTTAAGACCTTTGAGATAAAACAGTCGTTTATTTCTATTAATATTGATGAGAATTTGAGTATAGTCTTCAATTTTTTTACCACTATATGCCCAGTTTTCCCCATATATTCCTATCCAAAAATTCTGTAGGGGTAACAAGAAGGCTAAAACCTTTACAGGATAAAGGATGGAGCGAA
>CAWUOF010000219.1:0-7064 GCA_963923765.1 uncultured bacterium
GGCAGCGTCAGATGTGTATAAGAGACAGATTCTCCCCTGCCCCCATGCCCCAATTCTTTCCTGCCCCATTCTACATTCTAAATTCTAAATTCTACATTCCCCATGCCCCATGCCCAATTCCAATTTTTTTCTATTTTTTATAGAACGATCGCGTTCATTTTGTTTTAAGGATTGTTCCATATACATGGTATGATTAACCTTGGCCTGCATATCCAAGCCAAACTCGGTGACCTCGCCAGACGAATCTACGCAATCCACCCCGGAAACGGGACAAACACCAGCATCTGGTTCTCTCCCATCCGTACCAGATAGCTCCATGCAAGAGTTTTATAAACTCCAACAAGAGTTATTTACTGTTACTCTTGCACTGACTGGGATTATTTTTATCTCTGTCTGGATGGTTTATTCTCCGAACATAGCCCTGAATTATTTACTAGGGGCGTGTACGGGTGTGGTTTACTTAAGAATGTTGGCTAAAGATGTCGAACGGCTAGGCAGACAAAAGGAGCGTTTAAGCAAAACGCGCATAGCATTGTTTATTGGGTTGATTATAGTAGCAACTCAAGGCAAACAACTACAGATTATGCCCATATTTATGGGTTTTCTGACATATAAAGCTGCGCTCCTAGTCTACACGCTGCGAACTGTCCTGCTACCTACATCTCGTTAGGTAAGGCAGTATTGGAATCCGCCACTCCTCGAACTCTGGGGAAACCACCTGAACAGACATGTTAAACGTTTTAAACTCCATTAATTTTTTCCTCCTCGCCGAATTAGAAGTAGGCCATCATTACTATTGGCAAATTGGCAATTTAAAAGTGCATGGGCAAGTATTGCTCACCTCTTGGTTTGTCATTGGCGTGTTGGTAATAGTTTCAATTTTGGCAACTCGTAACATTCAGCGAGTTCCAGGCGGGCTGCAAAACTTGATGGAATACGCCTTAGAATTTATTCGAGATTTGGCCAAAAACCAAATCGGAGAAAAAGAGTATCGCTCATGGGTACCATTTGTTGGTACTTTGTTTTTGTTCATCTTTGTTTCTAATTGGTCGGGCGCTCTAGTTCCCTGGAAGCTGATCCATCTGCCAGCAGGAGAACTCGCTGCCCCTACCAATGACATTAATACAACGGTGTCGTTAGCTTTACTTACGTCTCTGGCGTATTTTTATGCTGGGTTTAAAAAGCGTGGTTTGGAATACTTTGCTAAGTACATCCAGCCCACACCGATTTTATTACCCATCAATATTTTGGAAGATTTTACCAAGCCCCTCTCCCTAAGCTTCCGTCTATTTGGTAACATTTTGGCGGATGAACTGGTAGTAGCAGTGCTGGTGCTGTTAGTGCCCCTGTTTATACCCCTGCCAGTAATGTTTTTAGGCTTATTCACCAGTGCTATTCAGGCGCTAATTTTTGCTACTTTGGCTGCTGCCTATATAGGGGAAGCAATGGAAGGGCATGGTGGCGAACATGAGGAGCATCATTAACAAGAAAAAGCAGCTAATAGCTAATAGCTAATAAAAAAATAAAAGCAATTAGTATAAAAGCTGTAACTTGTCGTAAAATGACCTCAGTTGATGGCACGGAAAAAAAGTAGTAAGTGCTGAGGAAAAGCACCTGCTTGTAAATGAATCCGTGCCAAAAATAAAAGACAATAGTCTGTTAGTTAACTTAGAACCGCTAATCTGTAAACAAGGTAAGAAAATCATGAATCCAATAATTGCTGCTGCTTCCGTTATAGCTGCTGCCTTAGCTGTTGGTTTAGCCGCTATCGGTCCTGGTATTGGTCAAGGTAATGCCGCCGGTCAAGCTGTAGAAGGTATTGCCCGTCAGCCAGAAGCAGAAGGCAAAATTCGCGGTACATTACTGTTGAGTTTAGCCTTCATGGAAGCACTCACCATTTACGGTCTAGTGGTAGCTCTCGTATTACTGTTTGCTAACCCCTTCAGCTAATTTAGAATTAGAGACTAAAATAAACAGTAGAGACGCGAAATAATATCGCGTCTCTACCGTTGCTAAGTCATAGAATTTTCCAGGCGACGCAGATTGTAAAATTATAGGCTGGCAAAGATTAGCGAATTTGCAACCCGGCGATCGCCGTCACAAAAGGTTGTTAGTTCCATATCATTACGGGAACCAAACAAAAATGATATACTCGACAATTTTGCTGGCTGTAGAGACGGCTGAAAAAGAGGGTGGCTTATTCGATATAGGCTTAACCCTGCCATTAATGGCAATACAATTTTTGATTTTGATGGTGATTCTAAATCAACTATTCTATAAGCCACTTAGTAAGGCAATAGATGAAAGAGCAGAATACATTCGGAAAAATCAATTAGAAGCAAAAGAACGCTTGTCAAAAGCGGAAATGCTGGCTAAACAATACGAAGAAGAACTAGCTCAAACTCGTAGACAATCTCAAGTAACTATTGCTGATGCTCAAGCAGAAGCTCAAAAAATCGCGGCTCAAAAAATAGCTGAAGCTCAAAAAGAAGCACAGGCGAAAAGAGAAGAAGCTGCGAAAGAAATAGAGCAGCAAAAAGAATTGGCAATGCGCGATTTAGAGCAGCAAGTAGATGGCCTCAGTCGCCAAATATTAGAGAAACTACTTGGCCCTGAATTGGTGAATCGATAAGCAAGATTTTATGATTAACGATTAGAGATTGTCAGGAAAAAGAAAGCAAAAAGCTAATAGCTAAAAAAAGAAATAATTAGTTAGCTATTAGCAGCGATCGCTAAACAGAAAAACTATGACAAATTCAAAATCGAAAATCAAGAATCAAAAAAGCTAAGTAACGCAGATTAGGGATTGAGTATCATGGGGACTTTGTTATGGCTAGCAACAGAAGCTAGTGCAGCAGAAACAGGTGGTTTCGGATTAAATTTAGATTTATTAGAAACTAACCTGATAAATCTGGTGATAGTGATAGGAGTGCTAATTTATTTCGGACGGGGATTTTTAGGGAAAACCTTAAGCGATCGCCGTTCGACGATAGAAGAAGCAATCAAAGAAGCAGAAACACGCCAGAGAAAAGCAGCAGAAAACCTTGCGGAAGCTCAACAAAAGCTAACGCAAGCTCAAGCTGAAGCTGAAAAAATTAAAGCAGAAGCATCAAAAACAGCCCAAGCCGCTAGAGAAGTAATTTTAGCCCAAGCAGTTGCAGATGTGGAACGCTTGAAGGCAGAAGCGGCTAGAGATTTAGATTCGGAAAGAGATAGAGCGATCGCCCAATTGCGAGCTCGCGTTACTGCCTTAGCTTTGCAAAGAGTAGAATCTCAACTACAAGACCGCCTCGACGATTATGCCCAACAACAACTAATCGATCGCAGTATTGCACTGCTCGGAGGTAGGTAATGAAAGGAAGTACGCTCAACGAACAGGTTTTACAACCCTACGCTCAAGCACTCATGTCCCTAGCTCAATCGCAAAATCTTGCGGAAGCTGTGGGAGAAGATGTGCGGGGCTTATTAGGATTAATAGAAAATTCCCCAGAATTACGTCGTTTACTAGAAAATCCCTTCGTTAAAAACGAAGATAAAAAATCAGTATTACGAAGAATTGCTGGAGATAGTATTAATCCCTATACCCGGAATTTTTTGTTATTGCTAGTCGATCGACGTCGCATTGTATTTTTAGAAGGAATTTGCCAACAATATTTAGCACTTTTGCGGGAATTAAATCAAACAGTTCTCGCGGAAGTAACTTCAGCAGTAGAACTGCACGACGGGCAAAAACACGCAGTTCGCGAAAAAGTGCAAGCAATGACTGGCGCTCGAAATGTAGAACTAACCAGTAAAATCGATCGCGAATTAATTGGTGGCGTAATCATCAAAGTTGGCTCCCAAGTAGTTGATGCCAGCTTACGCGGACAACTACGCCGTATCGGTATTCGCTTAAGTAGTGCAAATTAGCTAATAACTATAAGCTAATAAATAAAAAATTAGCAGTTAGAACTTAGCATTTAGCCCACAATTAACCAGTAATAAACTAACAACTGAAAGCTCCCATGATTAGCATCAGACCAGACGAAATCAGCAGCATTATTCGGCAGCAAATTGAGCAATACGACCAAGAAGTTCAAGTCAAAAATATCGGAACCGTATTGCAAGTAGGCGACGGTATTGCCCGGATTTATGGGCTGGAAAAAGCAATGGCTGGGGAACTCCTAGAGTTTCAAGACGGCACGATCGGTATCGCCCTTAACCTAGAAGAAGATAACGTCGGTGCAGTGTTAATGGGTGAAGGTCGGGGCATTCAAGAAGGTTCCGCCGTTACCGCCACTGGCAAAATTGCTCAGGTTCCCGTAGGGGAAGCCATGATCGGGCGCGTCATAGATGCTCTAGGTCGCCCCATTGATGGTAAAGGCGATATCGCCACCTCCGAAACCCGTTTAATTGAATCTCCTGCTCCTGGTATTATTGAGCGTCGTTCCGTGTACGAACCGATGCAAACAGGTATCACCGCTATTGATGCGATGATTCCCATCGGACGTGGACAACGGGAATTAATCATTGGCGACCGTCAAACTGGTAAAACCGCGATCGCCATTGACACCATCATTAACCAAAAGAGCGAAAACGTCATCTGCGTTTACGTTGCTATTGGTCAAAAAGCTTCCACCGTTGCCAACGTCGTCAATACCCTCCAAGAAAAAGGCGCAATGGACTACACCATCGTAGTCGCTGCCAACGCCAACGACCCAGCTACCCTGCAATTCCTCGCCCCCTACACCGGCGCAACAATGGCTGAATACTTTATGTATAAAGGAAAAGCCACTCTAGTAGTGTATGACGACCTTTCTAAGCAAGCCCAAGCCTATCGCCAAATGTCCTTGCTGCTGCGTCGTCCTCCCGGACGGGAAGCTTACCCCGGAGACGTTTTCTATCTCCACTCTCGTTTATTGGAACGTGCCGCTAAATTGAGTAACGAATTAGGCGAAGGTAGCATGACTGCTCTGCCAATTATTGAAACTCAAGCTGGTGACGTTTCTGCTTACATTCCTACTAACGTAATTTCCATTACTGATGGTCAGATTTTCTTATCTTCTGACCTATTTAACTCTGGTTTCCGTCCGGCTGTAAACCCCGGTATTTCCGTATCTCGGGTAGGTTCTGCCGCTCAAACTAAGGCAATGAAAAAAGTTGCTGGTAAAGTTAAACTAGAGTTAGCTCAGTTTGAAGAATTGGCAGCTTTTGCTCAATTTGCTTCCGACTTAGATCAAGCTACTCAAAATCAATTGTCTCGCGGTCAACGCTTGCGGGAACTGTTGAAACAACCCCAAAATTCTCCTCTGCCTTTGAATGAACAAGTAGCTATTATCTATGCAGGTATTAATGGCTATTTAGATGAAATTCCAGCAGATAAAGTAGTTCGCTTTACTAAGGGTTTGCGCGATTATTTGAAAAATAGCAAGCCAAAATATGGCGAAATAGTTCAGGGGCAAAAGCAACTGAATGATGAGGCAGAAAATCTTCTCAAAGAAGCGATCGCAGAATACAAGCAAAGCTTCCGCGTATCCGTTTAAATCGGTATAAGGCATAAAGCACTGGAATTTGCACTCAGCGAGTTTCTGTTAAGCAAAAATCTCCCGTCATAGCATAGCTTGATGGGAGAGTGTCAATTACCGATATTAAACAAAATCTGACTACTCATCACCTCGCAAAATTATGGCTAATCTTAAAAGCATTCGCGATCAGATCAAATCAGTCAAAAATACCAAAAAAATTACCGAAGCTATGCGCTTAGTTGCCGCAGCTAAGGTACGTAGAGCGCAAGAACAGGTAATTGCTACCCGTCCTTTTGCTGATATATTAGCAGAAGTTCTTTATGGTTTACAAGCCCGTCTCCGCTTTGAAGATGCCGATCTTCCTCTCCTTAAAAAACGCGAAGTAAAAACAGTAGGTTTATTAGTAGTTACTGGAGATAGAGGCTTGTGTGGTGCTTATAATACTAACGTTATTCGCCGCGCCGAAAACCGTGCCAAGGAACTAAAAGCCGAAGGTTTAGATTATAAATTCATTTTAGTTGGAAGAAAAGCTACCCAATATTTCCAGCGCCGTAATCAACCTATTGACGCTAATTATACCGGTTTAGAACAAATTCCAACTTCTACGGAAGCCGCCCAAATAGCTGATGAATTACTATCTCTATTTTTATCAGAAACTGTGGATAGAATAGAGTTAGTTTATACCAAGTTTGTATCTCTGATTAGTTCTCGTCCAGTTGTGCAAACATTATTGCCTCTTGACCCTCAAGGTTTAGAAGCAACGGATGATGAAATCTTCCGTTTAACCACTAAAGGTGGTAACTTTGAAGTAACGCGGGAAAAAGTATCTACACCTGTAAAATCTCTCCCTCGCGATATGATTTTTGAGCAAGAACCTACCCAAATTTTGGATGCTCTCTTGCCTTTGTATCTAAATAACCAATTATTGCGGGCATTACAAGAGTCTGCCGCTAGTGAACTTGCTGCTAGAATGACAGCTATGAATAACGCTAGTGAGAATGCTAGTGAATTGATTGGTAGTTTGACATTAACTTATAACAAAGCTCGTCAAGCTGCTATTACTCAAGAAATTCTGGAAGTTGTCGGCGGTGCCAACGCTTTGCAAGGTTAAGTTAGACTTGACAATTTATCGCTTTTATGCGTCTGGGTGTATCTCGGACGCTTTTTTGTTATTGTTGGTTATAAAAAAAATATTTGGATTTCGCTACTCTCAATCAATCTACTAATATTATTGAGGGAATTTAGGGATTTTCAAATTAGTAAATTTCAATAATAATTTTTATTTATTTTTTTATATATTAAGATTGGATTTTTTTATATACAATAGATATTATACATCAGAATATTATGATTAATATATATTTAACTAGGCAAGGTAAAATGAATATGGAAAATTGTTTTATCCCTCTTGAAGATACTGATATTTTAATGCTTGGTAAAGATACATTTATTATTGAAAGGTTGAAAGAATTATTAACTCAGAAAATTACCGAAATTTTTAATTCTCCTTCTCAAAATAATATTACAATTGCTCATAAATTACGTCACGTACCTATAGGC
>CAWUOF010000220.1:0-7041 GCA_963923765.1 uncultured bacterium
GGAGTCGTTAGTCGTTAGTCGATATTCCTAATACATAAACGCTAGGCCCAATTCTACATTCTACATTCTACATTCTACATTCTAAATTCTACATTCTCCATGCCCCATGCCCAATCCCCATATTTATTAATTAGTTATGCAATTTATTGACCAAGCAGAAGTTGAAGTAGAAGCAGGTAAAGGTGGCGATGGGCTAGTGGCCTTTCGTCGCGAAAAATATGTGCCTGCTGGTGGACCATCTGGCGGTAATGGTGGTAAAGGTGGTTCGGTAATTTTTGAAGCGGCAGAAGATCTACAAACTTTATTGGATTTTCAGTATGCCCATAGATTTAAAGCAGAAGATGGTGGACGTGGCGGGCCGAATAATCGCACGGGCGCTAATGGGCGCGATCGCCTAGTTAAAGTTCCTGTGGGTACTGTGGTTTATGATGCCGAAACTGAAGAAATTTTAGGAGATTTAGTCACACCAAAACAAATATTAATTGTGGCTAAAGGTGGTAAAGGTGGCTTAGGAAATCAACATTTTTTAAGTAATTCTAATCGCGCTCCTGAATATGCTTTACCAGGCTTAGAAGGCGAAAAACGTCTGCTACGTTTGGAATTAAAACTATTAGCAGAAGTAGGAATTATTGGCTTGCCTAATGCGGGGAAATCTACTCTAATTTCGGCTTTATCCGCAGCCCGACCGAAAATAGCTAATTATCCGTTTACTACTTTAATACCTAATTTGGGTGTAGTGCGTAAACCTACGGGCGATGGTACGGTTTTTGCTGATATTCCGGGTTTGATAGAAGGTGCTCATTTAGGTACTGGTTTAGGTCACGATTTTTTACGTCATATTGAACGGACTCGTTTACTGTTACATTTAATAGATGTTACTGATTTGGATCCGATCGCTAATTATCAAACTATTCAACAAGAATTAAAAGCTTATGGTCGAGGTTTAACCGATCGCCCACAAATTGTGGCTTTAAATAAAATCGATGCAGTAGATACAGACAGCCCAGAAATTCAAGCGATCGCCTCTGAACTTCGCCAATTAAGTCAAGCCCCTGTGTTTCTAATTTCTGCTGTTGCCCGTATGGAATTAGACAATTTATTGCAACAAATTTGGTCACATCTTGAGCAAATGGTTACTGTTTAAAAAATTGGAGATTGGGCATGGGGCATTGGGAATGTAGAATTTAGAATTTAGAATTTAGAATAGACCTCTTGCAAAAATCTTTGAAAATCCTTGAAACTCTTATTAATTCGTAGGTGTATTCATGCATCCACCTACTTTCGCAAGAGGTCTAATTTAGAATTGGGCATTGGGCATAATGTAGAATTTAGAATGTAAAATTTAGAATTGAGCATGGGATATGGGGCATTGGTTTGGGAGTCGGGAGTCGGGAGTCGTTAGTCGATATTCCTAATGCTAATGCCCAATTCTTAATGCTAATGTCCAATTCCCCATTCTAAATTCTACATTCTACATTCTACATTCCAAATGCCCAATGCCCCTTTACCAATATAAGATGCTGCCAAAAATTTTATTTCTAGTTTAAAGTCGTTATGACTATGATATATTTGTAACAGTTCGTAAAAATGCAATAGCAGCGAAAGTGGGCTAGTACAAAAAACTTGTCCCAAAAAAATTACGAAACAAGACACAGTTTACAGGAGAACAATGTCATGTCCGTGAGTTATGGAATAGAAGGATGGCTGCGTGTTGGCCAAACAGCGCCAGAATTTACTGCCACCGCAGTAATAGATCAAGAATTCAAAGATATTAAATTATCTGACTATCGTGGCAAATATGTGGTGTTGTTCTTTTATCCCTTAGACTTCACCTTTGTTTGTCCTACAGAAATTACAGCATTTAGCGATCGCTACGAAGACTTCAAAAAATTAAATACCGAAGTTTTGGGAGTATCCGTTGATAGTGTATTTTCTCATTTAGCATGGATTCAAACCGATCGCAAAGAAGGTGGTTTAGGCGATTTAGCTTATCCCCTAGTTGCCGATATCAAAAAAGAAATTAGCGCTGCCTACAACGTTTTAGATCCAGAAGCAGGCATCGCTTTAAGAGGTTTATTTATTATTGACAAAGAAGGCATTATTCAACACGCCACCATTAATAACTTAGCTTTCGGTCGGAATGTGGATGAAACCCTTCGCATTCTGCAAGCTATCCAATATGTACAAAGCCATCCCGATGAAGTTTGCCCTGCTGGTTGGAAGCCAGGAGACAAAACCATGAATCCGGATCCTGTGAAGTCTAAAGAATACTTCTCTGCTATCTAATTGCAGATTTTTGCTAGTAAATAACCCCAACACTGTTATTTAAATGTTTAAAATAGTGTTGGGGTTTTAAATAACTAAAATCCTTATTGGCAATGGGGTAATAGGGTATTGGGCATAGCCTATTGGGAAAATTAAAGGTTTACTTATTATGGTTTCAGATAATTTTTAGGATAAACATTATAATAATTATTTAAATTTTAAAAAATTTGGTTAGATTTTAAATATCCCAAATAAATTTACCATATTCTAGTTTTTATTTTATTCTATTTCACCTATAAAAATATATCATTTTTTATCTTGAATATTTGTAATAAATTCAACCAGCCAAAAGATGAGAGGAAAAAACATATATGCTAACTTCCAAAGACTTTAGTGGTTTATTAAATAAACGTTTTTTTGATAACTTTTTTCCCATGCCAGCTACTAATAGCTTAAGTTTAGGAGATCCAGCCAATGGTTTTGAGCTTCCAGATATTACCAATGGGCGACAGGTAAAATTGTCTGACTATAGAGGAAAACAACCAGTTATCCTAGCATTTACAAGGATTTTCACTGAAAAACAATACTGTCCGTTTTGCTTTCCCCATATTTTAGCTTTAAATGAAAATTACGAAGAATTTACAAAAATAGGAGTAGAGATTTTACTTATTACCAGTACCGATGCAAAACAAAGTCAAATAGTGGTAAAAGATTTAAACCTAAAAATGCCACTTTTAAGCGATCCGAATTGTCGCGTTTTTCGATCGTATCAAGTTGGGCAAGCATTGGGGGCACCCCTTCCAGCGCAATTTGTGTTAGATACAAGGTTAAAAATTCGTTATAAACATTTATTTTCTTTTTTAGATCATAATGCAGATGTAGAGACGTTGTTACAAGCTGTTACTAATTGTGATAACAGTGAACTATTGCACAGGTAACAGATAATAGTTAACAGGGAATAGACCTAAAAATTGAATAAAAGTTTCTAAAAAATTCGATACCCAACTTATTCCATAAGTTGGGTATTTTGTTGAGAAAAAGTGATTTAGGATTGCTATATTTACAATTTTATTTGATGGAAGTGACTGCGGGGGTTGAAATAACGTGCAGAACGAATTTTTTCATAATATTCTCGTTCGATCGCACTGATATCTTTTGGGATGATAATAGAAATCCGCACCAATTGATCACCACGTCCGCCTTTAACTAGCGGCCAACCTTTACCGCGTAATCGTAGAGATTGACCAGAACGAATACCGGCAGGAACATTCATAGTAACAGTTCCATCGGGGGTAGGAACTTGAATTTGAGAACCTAAAACCGCTTCATCGGGAGTAATAGGCACTTCACAAACGAGGTTATCACCTTCAAAGGCAAAGAAAGAATGGGGTTGAATTTCCATTTTGAGATATAAATCGCCTCTTTGTTGATTATAGGGATCTAATTGGCCTTTGCCTCTGACTCGGACTTTGCTGCCCGGTTTAGCCCCTGGGGGAATTCTAACTTTAATAACTTCATTACCTAAGCGTAACGATTCTTCTACGCCGTAAAAAGCTTGGGAGAGGGAAAGGGAGATAGTTGCTTCTTTGTCTAAAGAAGTTGGGCTATTAGAAGTTCTGCCGTCAAAGCCGGAGGCAAAATCATTAAATCCATTAAAACCGCCAAAGCCATTATTACCAGGTTGTCTAGCGGTGTTGGTGCGATAAGAATCAGACCAGTTACTATTATTACGATAAGAATTACCACCAGCAGCAGTGCCAAAACGTCCTAACAATTCATTAATAAAGTCATCAAAACTGGAATATTGGCTAAAGTCAAAACCAGCCATATCTGGCCCTGCTCCTGATGGCCAACCGCCGGCTGTGCCTGCTTGTCTCCAATATTGACCGAATTGGTCGTATTTTTTCCGTTTTTCTGGGTCTGATAAAACTTCGTATGCTTCGTTAACTTCCTTGAAGCGGGCTTCAGCCTCCCGATCGCCTGGATTCATATCGGGGTGATATTTTCTGGCCAGTTTGCGGAAGGTTTTTTTGATTTCATCAGCGCTGGCGTTTTTACTCACCCCAATAATGGCGTAATAATCTTTGAAATCGGTTGCTGCCATAAACCTGCCTCTATTAAAGATTCTGTTTATATTTTATCTACAATACCTTGGCATATTTAATAGCCAGTTAGGATAGCTCAAAATATAGCTCTGGCTATAGGCTATCAAAGTTAAAAATTTGGTTCAGTTCGGTTTTTTCTCATGGACTGGCTAGAAATTTCCGTACTTGTGGCATTATTTTGATAGTAGAGCAGGCGATCGAATCCTTCCTCATAACTAGGGGGGACTTCCCTAAGTTGCTGGTACATATTTAGGATAATGGCTTCAGGTACTTGGCGGTGACGTTGCTGATTTCTTTTTAAACATATTTCTAGCTTAGTATTTACCCATAAACCGATAATTTCAGTAAAACCTTTACTACGTGCCAATGCTATTATTTCTTTTCTTTGTTTACGACTTATGTTAGTAGCATCATAAATAACTGTATTGGTTGTAATAATAGCTTCTTGTAATTGTTGTTCTACTTCATTCCAAATTTTTAGCCAAGGGCCTTGTATTGCTTCATTCCCAAATAGTTTAGCCCGGATAGCATCTGTGGAAATTATTTTATATTCTTGGAATTCTGATTGTAAATATTTAGCTATAGATGATTTTCCACTACCAGGAATTCCTAGGAGGATAATTAATCTTGACATGATAAATAATAGACATTTGCAAAAAATATATATTCCTGCGGGCTTCTATATTATCTTAAGGTTTAATTACTAATAGCTAATGATTAATAATTTAGGAAATTAGTCATTAGCTATTAGTTTTTAGCTTTTATAGCTTAAATTATAGTGCCATCGGGAATGATTGCATTTTTCATTACCACGACAATACCGCTACGGATGTAGAAGCCTTGGCTTTCGCGATCTGCTTCTTGCACCCTGTCTTTATTAATGATTTGAACGTGGCGACCAATGCAGGCATTTTTATCGATAATAGCGCGACGAATGGTAGTTTCTGCACCAATTCCTAAAGGAATTTTGCCAGATTCCCAGACAGCTTGCCTTTCTACATAAGGCTGGTAAAAGTCGGAACCCATTATCAGGGAATCTTCGATGATGCAACCTGATTCAACGCGGGTACGAACTCCTAAAACGGAATGATCTACCCGGCATTGTTTGAGAATACAACCTTCCCCAATTATTGATTCTGTCACCGTGCAATCTAACAATTTAGAAGGTGGTAGATAACGGGAACGGGTGTAAATAGGTGCTTCTTCATCGTAGAAACTAAAGGGTGGCTGGGGTTGTTTAGTAAGGGCTAGGTTAGCATCATAGAATGCTTCGATCGTACCGATATCTTCCCAATAGCCATCAAATAAGTAGGCTTGAATGTTGTAATCTTTAGCTGATGATGGAATAATTTCTTTACCAAAATCTGTCCGTTCCGGAGCTTCTTTAAGTAGCTTAATGAGAACATCTTTTTTAAAGACATAAATTCCCATAGAAGCAATATAAGGGCTTTTTTTAGCCTGTTCAGGAGTTAATCCTAGCTTGGTGGTATCGACTTGCATTTGGATTAATTCTTCACCTTTGGGTTTTTCGCTAAAGGCTACAATCCGTCCTGTGCTATCGTCTATTTTCATCAAGCCAAAATCAGAAGCCCGTTTATCATCCATTGGTAATACAGACAGGGTGATATCGGCGTTGGTGTCGCGGTGACGTTGGACAAATTGGCGATAGTCCATCCGATAGAGGTGATCCCCGGAAAGAATTACATATTCGTCCACGTCCCATTCTTCTAGCAACCAGCTATACTGCCTTACTGCATCTGCTGTCCCTTGGAACCAGTTGGGGTTATCTACTGTTTGTTGGGCTGCTAGTACTTCTACAAAGCCTTCTGTAAAGCCAGAAAAATTGTAGGCACGGGCAATATGACGATTAAGAGAAGCTGAATTAAATTGTGTAAGAACGTAGATTTTGGTAATGTCTGAATTAATACAATTACTGACGGGAATATCGATTAGGCGATATTTCCCTGCTAGGGGTACTGCGGGTTTGGCCCGCACTTTAGTTAGGGGATAAAGGCGAGTGCCTGCTCCGCCGCCTAGAATAATAGCTAAAACTTTTTTCACACAATACCTCGCTAACTGCCTATTTGAACTCCTAGTACAGTTTGTTCCTCTACGGGTAAGTTTGCAAGGGGGGAAACAGTGGAAAGCTGAGAGATAGGGGAAAAAATCTGGGGCGATCGCCCCAAGTTTTCGGAAACCTATTTAGCGCCTTTATCCAAAAGTTGGATTTTCGCCCAAATTGTAGTTTGTCCGTATTCGTTGATATATTCTTGAATTTGCTCAATTTTTACTTTTGAACCGTCACCAACTACGCCTATAATTTTACCTAAACGATCTTTAGGCTTTGGTTGTACCTCTCGTAAATTAACATTATTAGCTATTTCTTGAGTGCTATCTTTACTGGGAATTTTTTCATTCGTAATAGTTGCCTTATCTAGTTGGTTAGAATCAGTTTTTATTCCTAAAAATATCCATCCGCTAATTTTTTCCGGAGTTAGTTTTCCTAAAATTTTTGCTTCTAATACTCCTGAGTTTGTATCGGTTTGTCCTTCTTGTTGTCTGGTTTTATCGAGAGCTTTTTGTTCTAGTTTTTCGCTTAATTTGTTTTTTGCTGCTTGAATATACTGGTTTTTTATGTCTATAAATTTTGGATCTTCATCGGCGATGAGAT
>CAWUOF010000221.1:0-7033 GCA_963923765.1 uncultured bacterium
GGATATGTAGTATAAATTTTTTAATCCATATCCCCATTAGATTTTTACTAAATTAGTTTTTACTCAATTAGTTTTTACTAAATTAGTCTAACTCAGCTTGGATAACAGCAGCGATCGCCGCCCTAGAATTATCGCGAAATTCTTTAACATTAACTCGTCTGAGTAACCAAATAGCGATTAACATTCCCAAGCCTTGCACCGCAAAAACCAAACCATAGGATAATGCTAAAGAGGGAAATAATTTTTTTCCGATATCCAAAAGGGCACCACCGGTTAAAGTTGCCATACCTCTAGCGATCGCTTGTGCTAAACCCCAAGCCCCGATAAATGTTCCGGCTGTTTCTGCTGCTGTTAAATCTAACATCAAACTAACTGCCCCAGTAGTAATAATACCCGATGATAAACCAAATAACAACAAAACTGTTTTTAAGATATTTGGATTAGCGGTAAATCCTGCTATAATAATCAACATGGAAGTAATAGCAGCCGCAATACATCCCACCTGAATAGTTTTTTGTTTACCTAAACGGGGAACTATGAGAAAACCAGTTGCACCTAAACCAATAAGTGTGCCAGTTCCCAACACTGCATTAAGTTGGGTTGTCTGAGCAATTGTCATCATAAAAACCTCACCGCCAAAAGGTTCTAATACTGGATCTTGCACAAACAAACTCATCGTCATTACTAATAAAAATGTAAAAAATAAACCGGTTTGGCGGCTGGCAGTTAAAATTTTTAAAGCTGTTTTTAGGGTAATTTTATCTTCGCGGTTAACTAAACTGGATCGAGTACCATAACGAGAATATTTTTTTTCCACCCAGGCTATGGCTACTAAAGCCATGATAAATACAATACCTGGTATAATTATAAACAGCCTATTAATATAGGCTTGTAAAGTTTCCAGTGATGCATCTAAAGATAATTGTTTAAGTAAACTACCGCCAATAATGGCACCGATAATAATTCCCACCATTAGCATTGACCAAACAATACTTACTATTTGGGAACGGTTATCTTCATCAGAAACATCTACCATTAATGCTGCATAAGGAGTGGTACTACCAGAAACTGCTAAACCGTAAAAACCAAAAATCACGGCTAATACAACAGCCCATAATAAAGCGGAGTTACAACCAGGATTAAAAATTAAATACCCTATAGCATCTAAACCTGTATTAGTGATAGTACACTGATTATTTTGTAAATTATTGCCTAATTGCCATACTACTTGTAGGGCGAGAAAAGAAGCGATCGTAAATATCGCCGCCCCAGTCCAAACATAGCCAGTACGATGATATCCAAACCAGGGTTTAGCATCGGATAATTGACCAAACAAAACTCTTGTCGGTGCCATAAATTGAGATACAGCCAAAGCCCCGGCAGAAATTAAAGCAGGTACTTTTAATTCATCGATCATTACTCGGTTAAGTATTCCCAAAGTGAGGAGAGACATCATTCCCAAACCCATTTGGAATAGCCCGACTCGGAACATAGTAAGTATTGTTACTTTGGGTAAATCGCTATTACTAGAATCCGTTAATTCTGATACACCATCTGTTTTCATAAATCTTGGTATTGATAAACGCTACTATTAATTAATAATAATATATTGATGGGTAGAAATATAAAAAATTTCCTAGAGCGATCGCTAAAAATTTGATCTATTTCATAGATAGCTAATATACAAGCAAATAGTTAATAGGGGACTTCTTAGCAGTACCGACTTGCAAATTATCAATAATAATACAAAAATCATCAAGTTATTAGATTTTGTAACTATTATTTTTTCAATTTAATTTTTCAACATATTTAATTAAAGAATTTGTTATTAGTAATAGCTTGTAAAAGCTACTACTAATTTTATAACACGATAAAATCTTAGAAAAAGACTATATCCGTAGCATCAAGATTTGCCCCAGAATTTAACCGTAGGAAAATACCTCCATTAAAAGCTACTAACCCGGAATTGGGGTCAAAGAGAATTTGTCCAGGACTTGCTTTTGTACCAGCAAAATTACCATTAATAGGCAAAGATCCAGGTGTACTTACAAACGTAAAAGTAGAATTACTTAAGAAATTACTAGAAAGCGCCAGCTTATCCACACCTGTTTGAAAATCATTAATAATATCAGCATTAACAGTAGTTTGACCAGCACCAATAAATGTACTTGTAGTACCACCAAACAAGAAAGTATCAGCCCCTTGACCACCAGTAATAGTATCAGCATTTTGTCCAAGGGGAATAATTAAATCATCACCATCATCACCAGATAAACTATCAGCCGCTTTACCTCCGTAAATAATATCATTACCACCACCACCAACAATGGTAATAGAAGTGCTTAAATCAGAAGCATTAATAGTATCATCTCCTTCCCCACCATCAGCAAAATTACCATTAGTAATCAAGATACTATCATTACCCTTATCTCCGTATAATTGTAAAGCAGAACCGGATAAATAATCATTACCTTGACCACCAAACAAAATTGTATTGGAATCTTTACCAATTAAGATATCATTGCCACCATTGCCATATAATACACCAGCACCGACAATAGAATCATCACCTAAGCCTCCCAATAATAAAGCTGTTGTACCAACTCCAGTAGTATTACCAATAATAGTATCATCCCCTAAATCACCAGAGATAAGAATAGCATTACCAAAAATGTAATCATTATTCTGACCGGCATAAACCACATCGTTTAAACCAGAGTTAATTGTATCATTACCTGCATTACCATACAAAAAGTCACTACCATCGCCAGTGATTGTATCATTACCTCCACCACCCAACAAATAATTTTGAGTTTTACTACCTCCTTGACTGATTAAGGTATCATCACCTAAATCACCACTTATGATGATATTTCCTGCTGCTCCTGCGATAAGATAATCATTGTCTTTACCACCATAAACGCTATCACCCGCACCATTAGCAAATATGGTATCTTTTCCGGGACCACCAAAAACTAAACTAACACCACCCGCTCCGGAAAATATAGAATCATCACCATTACCACCGACGATCGTATCTGCTAAAAAACCAAATATAGTATCATTACCATTATCCCCATATAAATAGGTTTTTCCAGAACCTGTTCTGGCAGATTGTATATTATCATTATCTTGACCCCCAAAAACATAATCTCCAGGACCAACTGCAATTAAAGTATCAGCACCTCGATTACCATATAAAACACTACCACCTATGGGATTAGCTCCTAAGTAATCATTACCTCCTAATCCAAATATGGTATCAGGTTCAGAGAAATAACTAGAGATATCATTACCTTCAGTAAGAATTTTAACCATTTTATCCCTCGTTGCTTGTAAAGCGGCAAAATTTGAGCAATTAGGATTAGTTATGGAAAACTGTATGTAAGTTAATACTTAAGCAGTTACCACTACTAACAACCGATATTTTAACTATGAAATTAAGTTTGGCATTAAGTTTGGCAACTTTATTTGATTAATTTTTGTTGCATTTCTTGATATGCAGCATAAACTCCCTGTACATTGTACCAATTTAAAAAAATTCGGGCAATTTCTAAGGCTAGTTGTGATTTACCTTGATTAATTAGCCATTGTAAAAAAGATGCCATTGTCCGCTCGTTTAAATTTCCCCCCAGGGAAAGCACACCCCACAGAAGACGATGCAGCCAAGTCATTTGTATCATCATGCGGACTTCCCAGGTAGGATGTTTTTGATAAAATAACACTCCCATACGTCCGCGTTGAATTTCTTTTTCAATTAAATTAGGAATTTGATGTAAAGCAAAAGCAGGATGCCAATGATAACCTACAGCAGCCGGACATTTAATTAATTTTAAACCTAATTGTTTTAATCTGACACCTAATTCTAAATCTTCCCAGCCATAAAGTTGAAAAGAAGTATCAAATAAACCAGCTTTTTCTAGCCAATGACGGGGAATAGCAACATTGCCAGTAGCAAAATAGGCTGCGGAAAAATCAGTAACTTTATAGGGTTCTGAGGTAGGATTTTCAAAGTTACAGGTATTAATAACTGCGCCATAGGTAAAGAGGCGATCGCTACCTAAATTTTTTTGCCCTTGTAGCAAAGCTTCCCCATGCGCCTGTAAAAAATTTTCTGTCACCACCAAATCACTATCAATAAAGATAATAATATCACCAACAGCCGAATTTACCCCCAAATTTCGGGCTGCTGCTGGCCCTTGATGTTCCTGTTGTATCCAACGTAGATTAGGAAATTGTAATTGATATTCCTGCAACCATTCCACTGTCCCATCAGTGGAGCCATCATCTACTACTACAACCTCATAACCTGTCACCACACTATCATTAGTTAACTGCTGAAATTCCAAAGCTTTTAAACACTTTGACAAAATAGGTTTACGATTATAAGTTGGAATAACTAAACTAAAAAACACTCTTTTCCTTCCTTAGTAAGTAATTGTGCCAAATAAATTATATATTGTAAAATTAGACTATTTTAGACTATTGTCACTTCAAAATTAACTTTTAGGGTGCATTAGCCCTAGTATTTAAACTATATAATCAGGGGGTAAAAATCTGATTCCCCCGAATAAATATATAATTAATTTTTGTTGGTACTTATTTTGGTGTTTTTGTAGTAAAGTTAAGTTAAAAATACCTAAAATAATTAATAAAATCTAAATTTTACATTGATAACATTAGCTACAAATATAAATTTTTATAAAATTCTTTAATACACCAGTAAATAGTTAAAAATATCAGTAATTTTTGGAAGATCAGACAAAAATTAGGTTAAATATAACCTTGGTTGTTTTAGAAAAACGATAAAATACAATGGGTCGTGCTACCAAAGTTGTGCTGGCATATTCTGGCGGAGTCGATACCTCCGTCTGTATTCCCTACCTGAAAGAAGAATGGGGTGTAAAAGAAGTAATTACCCTAGCGGCAGATCTCGGTCAGGGAGACGAATTAGAGCCAATTCGAGAAAAAGCTCTAAAATCGGGTGCTGTTGAATCTCTAGTGGCAAATGCTCAGGAAAGTTTTGTTAAAGATTATGCTTTCCCAGCCATTCAAGCTAACTGTCTTTATGAAAATCGTTATCCTTTGTCTACTGCCTTAGCTAGACCGTTAATTGCTAAACTGCTGGTAGAAGCAGCCGAAAAATATGGCGCGGATGCAGTTGCTCATGGATGTACTGGTAAAGGTAATGACCAAGTGCGCTTTGATGTTTCTATTGCTGCACTTAACCCCAAATTAAAAGTATTAGCGCCTGCTAGGGAATGGGGAATGAGTCGTGAGGAAACTATAGCTTATGGAGAAAAATTTGGCATTCCTGCACCGGTGAAAAAATCTTCTCCCTATAGTATCGATCGCAATTTGTTAGGACGTAGTATTGAAGCAGGGGTTTTAGAAGATCCTTGGAATGAACCCTTAGAAGAAATCTATGCCATGACTAAGGCGATCGCCGATACTCCTAATGAACCAGAATACATTGAAATTGGCTTTGAACAAGGTATCCCCATTAGTATTAACGGTCAAATACTTAACCCCATACCCCTAATTGAGCAACTTAATCAGTTAGTTGGTAATCATGGTATCGGGCGTATTGACATGGTGGAAAATCGCCTTGTTGGTATTAAATCTCGCGAAATTTATGAAGCGCCAGCATTGTTAGTATTAATTGCAGCCCATCGTGATTTAGAAAGTCTAACTTTAACGGCAGATGTTAGCCACTACAAGCGGGGTGTTGAAGAAACATACTCTCAATTGGTTTATAATGGCCTCTGGTATAGCCCTCTGAAAGCAGCCGTAGATGCCTTTATACAAAAAACTCAAGAGCGAGTATCTGGTACGGTGCGATTAAAATTATTTAAAGGTAATGCAATTATAGTCGGACGTAAATCAGATAATTCTCTTTATAGCCCTGACTTAGCTACCTACGGCTCTGATGATAAATTTGACCATAAAGCGGCTGAAGGTTTTATTTATGTTTGGGGCTTACCTACTCGCGTTTGGTCGCAAAAAAATCGTCAATC
This sequence comes from uncultured bacterium, assembly GCA_963923765.1. Classification (GTDB taxonomy): domain Bacteria; phylum Cyanobacteriota; class Cyanobacteriia; order Cyanobacteriales; family CAWUOF01; genus CAWUOF01. Next base: position 6,018 of record CAWUOF010000221.1, read on the forward strand.
TTAAATTTAGTAAATTATAGCTGTTGTTATCACAGTTTTAAAAAGATTGATGCTGAAAAATAGCAGGTGAAATGCTTTTTTCCTATTGTTTGTATTGTTTGTTATCCCCAGGATAACTTCTAAATAAATAGCGAACAGTGATTAGAAAATTAGTAAATAATTAATAACTATTTAGAAAATTTAGTCATTAATTATTATTTCTATTTATTCTTCGATCGCTGTTCGCTTTATTTAGTTTTTTGTTTATCAAGTTTGTTGTTTTTGTCGAGATTCTAACCACACTGAAATAGCTATCCAAACAATTACAATTAACAAGGCTAAAATGGTAAATTGAGCTACCCAGCTTATTAATTTTTCTAAAGGGATAATTTGCCCGACAAAAAAGGCAAGAGATACCATTATAGTAGCCCAAATTGCTGCCCCAGCAGCGTTACACAAAAAAAATTGACTGTAGGGCATTTCGGCTATTCCTGCTAATGGTCCTGCAAATATTCGCAACAAGGCGACGAATCTACCTAAAAATACAGCCCTAACTGCATTTTTGGTAAATAGAGTTTTGACCTCTTCTAGCTGATGTTCCTCTACTCGGAAAATTTTTCCTAATTTTAGGAGAAATGGCCAGCCACCATATCTACCTATCCAATAACCAAAATTATCGCCGAGTATTGCTCCCGCGATCGTACACCCTAGTACTAGCCAGTAATCTAGTTCGCCACTTCCCGCTAAAAAGCCCCCGACAAGGGTAATAGTTTCTCCCGGCAAAGGAATACCTGCATTCTCTAGCATGATGCCGCCAAAGACTGTCCAGTAACCATATTCATGGGCAGCAGCCTGGATAGTTTCGAGTGATACTACTTCAAAAAAAGACATCTAAATGATAGCCTTTACAAAATTTAATTATTTTCTTGATATTGACGCAAATTGAGGAACGCTGTCAATGTGGGGAATGGGGAATGGGGAATGGGGCATTGGGCATTGGGCATTGGGCATTGGGCAAATAATTGATAATTGATGGT
>CAWUOF010000222.1:0-7024 GCA_963923765.1 uncultured bacterium
GCATTAAGCCAAATAATTTAGAAAAATACATTGTTTTTGTACAAAGTACTTCGGTAAATCGTAAATTACTTGGCAATACGCGCTTTTTGTATGAAGTAGAAGATTGGGATATTTAAAGTTAGGTAAAGTTAGGTAAAGTTAGTTAGATTTTAATCTATTAGCCAGGGGTTTTAATTCCTGGCTAATAGTAATATGTTGAATATATCTAAGAAAAATTGTAAAAAAGTGTTGTTGTGCTGGGTATTTGGCTAAATGGGGTGATAAAACCCAAGCTGGGAATTTAAATAATAAAAATAATTGTTAAGGTGTGTAATAAATTATATTTAAGCTATATAATTATAATTTACAATTCTGCCACACCCAACAGGATGTATAATTCTAAAGGTAAAAAAATAGGGTAATTAGCTTAATGCAACTGCATTCTACTTCTGGAAAATGGCATTTAGGGCTGGCACTAACTCTGGTAAGTGTGATTTTATGGGGTTCGTTACCGATCGCCTTGAAAATTACCTTACAAGCCCTTGATGTTTATACCTTAACTTGGTTTCGATTTTTAGTATCTTTTACTCTAGTGGGTATTTATTTAACGACAAGAAATAAATTACCGCCCCTAGAAAAATTACGATCGACTTCTCCTATTTTAATCGCGATCGCTACCCTATTTCTCGCACTAAATTATCTATTTTTCCTAAAAGGTTTATCTCTTACTTCCCCCGCTAATGCTCAAGTTATTATGCAATTAGCCCCCGTATTTATGGGTTTAGGAGGCTTAACTATTTTTAAAGAAAAATATAGCCTGACTCAATGGGTAGGTGTAGGGATACTAACTTTAGGATTATCTCTTTTCTTTAATCAACAATTAAAAACCTTAATTACAGCCCCGTCACAATATCTCCTGGGTTGTAGTTTAATAGTTATAGCCGCTATAGTTTGGGCAATTTATGCTTTAGCACAAAAACAACTACTAAAACAGTTACCATCATCTAACATCATGTTAATAATATATGGTGGTTGCATTTTATTATTTACACCTACAGCCACACCACCAACTATTTTAAACATCAATTATTTACATTGGTTTGCCTTAATTTTTTGTTGTTTAAATACGGTTTTTGCCTACGGTTCTTTTGCAGAAGCTTTAGAACATTGGGAAGCTTCAAAAATTAGCGCATTGTTAGCAACAACACCAGTAGTTACTCTCTTTACAGCCTGGTTAATATCTTTGTTAATACCAAATTTAATTTCCCCAGAAAAATTAACAGTATTAGCGTTATTTGGAGCAGTTTTAGTAGTAGTTGGGTCGATAACTATTGCTTTAGGTCAAAAACGATAAATTAGGGGCGGGCATTTTGCCCGTCTTAGTATCACACCAGAAAAAATAATATAAACTAACATTGATGAAAGTTGATTAAAGCTCGTTAAACTACTTGATATTGGTTAAGCGTCCGATCGATCTAGTATTGGCCAAATTAACCATTTACTATTTAGGTGCATATACATAAAACTATATTGAACTTGAAAGATTTATTAGTAAAAATTTGGTAAATGCTAAGTTCCTCTGGGTCCCAAATACATAAAATTCCCCAGGTTATGACCTTTATTCCCAAGCAGCATTGGCACTATGTCGCTACAGTTATGGCGATCGCTGTGGTGTACTTCTGGGCTGGATATGTTGGCACCTTAATTCCAGGCTTAGATGTCAAACAAGCCTTAGTAGGGCCAACTGCTGGTATAGCCTTAGCTTTACTCCTGTTATATGGGCGCAGATTTTGGCCAGGAATTGCTATAGGTGCCTTTTGTTACAGTCTTTCCCAACACACGCCCTGGTTAGTTGCCTGTGGTTTAGCCCTAAGTAGCCCTTTACAAGCCGTAGTTGGCGTAATGTTACTCAAACGGGCTGGTTTTCGTATCCTACTCGATCGCCTCCGCGATGTTGTTTTACTCGTTACCTTGGGGGCAATGGCATCTACCCTAGTTAATTCCCTCCTTGGTTCCCTCTATATTTGCCTTGGCAATGCTCAATTTTGCCAAGACTGGGACTCATTCTGGCTCAACTGGTGGGTAAGTGACGCTACTGGTATTTTAGTTATTACTCCATTATTTTTAACTTGGCGAGATTGGCCAATCTCCAACAAACAACCTTGGCAAATTATTGAAACAGCCTTATTAATTAACCTGCTAATATGCGTAAACTGGTTAGTTTTTTGCTCGCGAACCCGTGTATATATCGCCAGATATCCCCTGGAATACTTGCCCTTTCCCTTCATAATTTGGACAGCATTAAGATTTGGACAACAGGGCACAGCCCTAGCTAACCTATTAGTATGTAGCATGGCCATCTGGGGAGTAGGTCGAGGTAGCGGCCCTTTCTTAAAAAAAGCCAACGATGTCACCCCCCAGGCGATCATATCTCTACAAATTTTTATCGGTGTTTTTGCTGTCACATCTTTAGTCTTAGCAACAGCGATCGCTGGTAGACAACAAGCAGAAATATCACTAAGAGAAAGTCAAGCCAGTTTAGCCAATGCTCAACGTATCGCCCAACTAGGAAATTGGGACTTAGATTTAGTCAAACAAAAAATAACTTGGTCTGACGAAATGTATCACCTTTTAGGTTTTAAACCTAAAGCATTTCGACCTAGCCAAGAAGCCTTTTTACAATCAGTTCATCCTGATGATAGAGAATACGTGCGCGAGTTAATTCAAACAGCCTGGAATAATCAAAATAACTACAGTATTGACTATCGAATTATTTTACCAGATGGTTCTGAAAAAATTTTGCATGAACAATCAGTAATTATTCGTAATTCCGAAGAGCAAATAACCCGCATTACTGGCACAATTCAAGATGTTACAGAACGTAAACGTAATGAAGAATTGCAAAGAGCAAAGGAAGCCGCCGAAGCTGCTAACCATTCAAAAAGTCTGTTTCTGGCTAACATGAGTCACGAACTGCGAACACCACTAAACGCCATTATTGGTTATAGTGAAATGTTACAAGAAGAAGCTGAAGATACAGGCCAAGATGATTTTATTCCCGACCTCAAAAAAATTAATACGGCGGGGAAACATTTACTATCCCTAATTAGCGAAATTCTTGATTTATCTAAAATAGAAGCAGGAAGAATGACTGTTCATATAGAAACTTTTGAAATAAATATGCTAATTTGGGAAATAGTTACCACTATTCAGCCTTTGGTAGATAAAAATGGCAATAAATTAGAGGTGAAATGCCCAGAAAATATTGGTAGTATGCAAACAGATTTAACTAAAATTCGCCAAGCATTACTTAATCTACTTAGTAATGCTGCTAAGTTTACAGAACAAGGTAAAATTAATCTGACAGTTAGCAGAGTGAAAAAAGAAGATTTATCAGGATTGGTAAAAAATATTACTCTGGCAAATAACAGATGGGAAAATAGTCATCAAGATTGTGATTGGATTATTTTTCAAGTAGCTGATACTGGCATTGGTATGACCTTAGAGCAAATATCTTTAATTTTTGAGCCTTTTACTCAAGCCGATCTTTCTACTACTCGTAAATATGGCGGTACTGGTTTAGGATTAACTATTAGTAAAAAGTTTTGTTTGATGATAGGTGGTGATATTACTGTGTCAAGTGAATTAGGGAAAGGCTCTAATTTTACTATCTATTTGCCGGCTAAGTCTAACCAAAGTTTGATGACTAATGATGAAGAATCATCTGAGTTAAAATCAGTATAATTTTCTGTTTTTGTCAACAATCAGAGTAAATAGTGGGTAAAAATGACAGGTAAAAATAACTATACTATAAAATGAAATAAGTGAGGAATAAAATGATTAAGAATGCTATTGTAAAAGGTAAAAATTCTCAAAATAATAGAAAAATAACTAAGCAAATTTTATCTGTTTCCTGTGGGCTTTTATCTGGCTTGGGCATGGAGTCGGCAATAGCAGCAGAGCGAATTTATGCTAACTATTCTGCTTTGGAGCGATCGATGTCTATACAGGCATTAGAAATTTATGCTAAAGAAGGGAAAATGGATGAAGATTTACTTGCATATTCCCAGTATTTAACTCCGGAACAGTTAAAACAAGCACGAGAAATTTTACAAACTCGTGCTGATATTAATCAAGTGGCTATTTCCCAGTTTCTTTATACTCCCCAGGGAGAAGTATTATTAAAGAGATTGGGACAAGTGATTCAGTCACAATCACGTCAACCTGGTTCCTATGCAATTCGAGCATCTTTAATTTTAGCTGCTGCTTCTAGTGAAGGTTTAACACCTTTAAATGTGATGCGTAAATTTCCGACTCGTGGAATTAGAATTGATGTCGGGAAAGCGTTAGATATTGTCGGGGAATTAAGTAATATTGTAACTAAAACAGAAAGATCGATCGGCGAAGTTAAAGAAATTGCTAATCAAGAAGCAAAATTAAGTCGTTTTATACCTAGTCCTGATAGCCCAGATATTTTGAGGAATGGTCCCTATAGTTGGAATAAAGAAACAATTACTCTTACCGATCGCGATCGACAAATGCCAGAACCCATCACAGGACCAAGAGTATTTCCAGCAGATATTTATCTACCGCAATTACCAGGAAAACAATTAGCACCAATAATTGTAATTTCTCATGGTTTAGGGTCCGATCGCACTAGCTTTGTATATTTAGCTAAACACTTGGCTTCTCATGGTTTTGTCGTGGCTGTGCCTCAACATCCCGGCAGTGATGCAAAGCAAATACAAGCCTTATTATCAGGGCAAGCTAGTCAAATTACTCAAGCGAGAGAATTTATTGATCGACCTTTAGATATTACCTATTTACTTAATGAACTTTCCCGATTAAATGATATTAATCCTACTTTTAAAGGAAAACTCAATTTACAGCAAGTAGGAGTAATTGGTCAATCTTTTGGCGGTTATACTGCTATAGCTTTAACGGGAGCAAAAATTAATTTTGAAGAATTACAAAAAGCTTGTAAATTTGAAGATAAATCATGGAATTTATCTTTATTACTACAATGTCGGGGTTTACAATTACCTAGATCGCCCTATAATTTACGGGATGAAAGAGTTAAAGCTGTGATAGCTATTAATCCAGTTATTAGTAGTATTTTTGGTAAAGATAGCCTGAGTCAAATTAAAATACCAGTAATGTTAGTTGCTGGTGGAGCAGATACCGTTGCTCCTGCTTTACCAGAACAAATTCAACCTTTTACTTGGTTAAAAACTGCTAATAAATATCTAATTTTAATGGAAAATGGCACCCATTTCTCCACCATTGCTGAGTCGGAACAACAAGGGGCAGATTCGATTGGTGGTTGGCCGGTGCCTAGTGCGGCGATCGGCCCTGAACCTGCTCTAGCTCGTCGTTATATGCGAAATTTAAGTATAGCTTTTTTGAAAACCTATGTTAATCAGCAATCAGAATATCAGCGTTATTTGCAATCATCCTACATTAAAGCTATTAGTAGAGAACCGATACCAATGAGTCTGGTAAAATCCATCAATTCTAATCAATTGCAAGATGCAATTAATGGCAAAAATAAGTAAATTAACCAGGAAAAGTAATAATGATATCTAAAAAACTGATAACTTTATTAACTGATTTTGGTTATAGTGATGTTTATGTGGGAGTAATGAAAGGAGTTATTGCTAATATAAACTCTTCCCTAAAAATCATAGATTTAACCCATAATATCCCTCCCCAAAATATCGCCGCAGCCCGATTTAATTTGATGAATGCTTATAGTTATTTTCCCCAGGATACAGTACATTTAGCAGTAGTGGATCCAGGAGTTGGAACACAACGCCGAGCGATCGCTATTCGCACAGCCACTAATTTTTTAGTTGGACCAGATAACGGTTTATTTAGTGGTGTACTCGCGCAAAATCCACCTATTGCGGCAGTAGAATTAACTAATAGTCAATATTGGCGCATATCTCAACCTAGTAATACTTTTCATGGTCGAGATATTTTTGCGCCTGTAGCTGCTTATTTAGCTGATGGTGTTAATTTAGAAGAATTAGGAGAGGCGATCGCTACTGAAACCCTAGTTAAATTAAATATTCCCGAATGTATCAAAACAGAAAATTATATCCAAGGAACTATTCAATATATAGATCATTTCGGCAATTTAATTACTAACATCCCAGAAACTTTAATTAAAAATACACAATGGGCGGTAATTTTTCCCAATTTTACCTTACCTGGTACTACCAATTATAGTAATGTTCCTGTTGGTAATCCTTTGGCGTTAATAGGTAGTCATGGCTGGGTAGAAATTTCTATAAATGGTGGTAATGCTCAAAATAAATTAAACTTAAATGTGGGAAATACTGTAGAAGTTTTATTAATGTAATATTAATGTAAGTTTATAGTTTATGTAGGATGTGCAATTAAGATTTTTTTACCTAATATTTTTAATATTTAAGCAAGTATTACCTTAAAAATATTGGTTAGGATGTGTTTAACATAATATTTCAGCTAATATGATAATTTAAAATGTTAACACATCCTAAGTATTGTATTGTTTGAGACCTAAATTTTAGGCATTGGGAGAAGAGATAGAAGTAGAATTTATATCAGTAGATGGGAAAAATTTCTGGCTTATCCAAGTAGTAATAATATGGGAAAGTAAACCCAAAGGCCCCGCAAATAAAGCTAAGGCGATCGAGTGGAAAGACCAAATACCTGTTTTTTGACTTTCTAAATAAATCCAACGCCCTACAAACAGATCCATAACGATAAAATGAACCCAGCCTGTAGCTGCCGCCCTTTCATCGGCAAAAAATCTAGCTATATCTGCTAATTGAGGATTTGATAAAGTTTGGGCTGTTTCTGGTGTAATTGTACCTATTAGCAAATATAAATATAAACCTGCCAAGGCAACAAAAGGTAAAAATGATTCTATTACTCGTTTAGTGATTTGCCATTTGGGTAAAAAAATCATTAGAAACCAAAAGGGCAAAACAAAAATATTAGCTATATTGAAAAGTTGAGCAATTGTCATGTATTTTTCCCCTAAATTACACTAAAACTA
>CAWUOF010000223.1:0-6936 GCA_963923765.1 uncultured bacterium
ATTACCAACCTAGCTTCATTAAAAATATATCTTTTACTTGCCAAACATATTATCTAACTATAGATTTTGGCAATCTTTATAGATAAACGACTATGTTTCCAAATAATTAATGCTGATTAAATTTGCAATTGTCCAGACTATGATACAGATTGTATCCGTAATTTTACTTATTTATTTTAGCTAATTGCGGTCAAAATAATTTAATTTTTTACTAATTTTTCCTAATTAATCCATTATTTCACTTTTCGGCAAAAGCTATAAAACCATAGGATGCTGTCCCATTAGTCTAATATATAGGGTGAAATCAGTTTATTTGAGAATAGCATAAACATTAATTGGAATCAAAAAAATTCTCCCATTTGCCAGCCATTCTCTGCCTACCAGAGAAGCGATCGTATAGTTTTTCCCCAAAAAATTAAGAATTGTTAATTAATTTCACCCAAAATTTTACCCGCTACTCCGGAGATATCAGTAATTATACATAGATAAAAAATAACACACACAACAGGCAAAAAGCCACCAGAGGCTATTAATATATATAATTACCAATTGAATTTATAAAATATAATTAATTCTATATTTGCATTTTGAAAATCAATAAAATTATTTTTTCTATAGATTAATTAGAATTTAATAGTGTTTCATCTCCATTATTTAAAAAGATGAAACACTTATTATACTAAATTTAAGATGGAATAATTGAGGTAACTAAACCAGCATTAATATCAACATTAACACTGTTATTTTGCAATATTAAACCATATTCCAATCCTTCCTCTACAGCCTGATAGGATGCATCGAGAATATTAGTAGAAACCCCTACAGTAGTCCAACGTTGATGACCATTACTAGACTCAACTAAAACGCGAGTTTTAGCCGAAGTACCGCTATGACCATCAAGAATTCGTACTTTATAATCAGTAAGGTAAAAATTAGCAATTTCCGGATAGAAATTAACTAAAGCTTTGCGTAATGCTGCATCTAAAGCAGAAACAGGTCCGTTTCCTTCCGCAGCTTCTAACAAATCTTGACCATTAACAGCAACTTTAATAGTTGCTAAAGCATAGGAAAAACCATTAATGGCAATATCACAATGAACTTGAAATCCTTTCAGTTCAAAAAATTGCTGTCTTTGACCTAAAGCTTGACGCATTAATAAATCAAAACTTGCTTCGGCGGCTTCAAATTGATAGCCTTCGTTTTCCAATTCTTTTAAACGCTGGAGAATTTCTCGACAAGTAGGATCTTGTTTATTTAAATCAATGCCAAAACTACGGGCTTTAGCGATAACATTACTTAATCCTGATTGGTCAGAAATAACTATTCTCCGTCTGTTACCAATTAATTCTGGTGGAATATGTTCGTAAGTTAGGGGATTTTTTTCTACTGCGGAAACATGAATTCCGCCTTTATGGGCAAAAGCAGATCGACCAACAAAAGCGGCGCGATCGTCGGGAGCAAGATTAGCTACTTCACTAACAAAACGACTAACTGCTGTAAGTTTAGATAACTCTGTTTCCGCAATACAATTATAACCTAATTTTAGTTGTAAATTAGGAATTACAGAACATAGGTTAGCATTACCGCAGCGTTCCCCATACCCATTCATAGTACCTTGTACCATGACCACACCATCTAGCACCGCAGCGATCGCATTTGCTACGGCTGTATCTCCATCATTATGGGGATGAATACCTAATTGTAAAGGTGTAGATGTAAATTCTCCTAATTCGCTAATTACTTCTCGAATAATTTTACTAATTTCATGGGGAAGAGTACCACCATTTGTATCACAAAAAACTAACCATTCCGCCCCAGCTAATAAAGCTGTTTTTAGCGTATTTACAGCATATTCTCGATTATTTTTGTAACCATCAAACCAATGTTCGGCATCATAAATTACTCGCCGCCCTTGGGAACGTAGATACTCAATAGTATCACGAATCATGGCTAAATTTTCATCTAGGGTAGTTTTTAATCCTTCGATAACGTGCAGATCCCAAGATTTACCAAATATTGTTACCCAACGAGTACCCGCCGCTAAAATCGGTTGTAACATTGGATCCTCAGCCGCAGCAATACCTGGACGCCGAGTAGAACAGAATGCTACAATTTCTGAGTGTTCTAAAGGATTTTCTTGTAACTGCCAGAAAAATTGTACATCCTTTGGATTAGCTCCGGGCCATCCTCCTTCAATAAAAGGAATTCCCATACTGTCTAGCTTACGAGCAATCCGCAATTTATCTTCGATCGATAGACATAGCCCTTCTGCTTGGGCACCATCTCGTAAAGTCGTATCGTAAATACAAATTTGTTTTGAGGTATTTAGGAGCATGGCAAAATAAAGGTAAAGGAGCGAAAAGCAAGTAGCCAAAATCTTTTTACCTACTATTTATCGCGTCCTTGTATTGTTATATTTACCTACCTATTTTAAGGTTTTCAAAGAATTACCCTAGAAAACTTAATACAAACATAATTTATGCTGGCAAAATAACTTTATATATATAAATATGGCAAAATTAACAGCCCAATATTACACTTGTAAATAAATCTACATGAAATTTTTTTTATATTTTTGTCATAAAAAGGCGATCGGCTACTGATCAATTGCTAGGAAAAATACCTTCTGAAAATCTCAGCTTGTGGGGCTAAAGAGTAAATCCAGATCAAGAAATTATAAAAAAAATGCGGATGGCGAGACTCGAACTCGCAAGGCAAAGCCACACGCCCCTCAAACGTGCGCGTATACCAATTCCGCCACATCCGCTTGGACAAAAAACAGGTGTTTTTCCTGTCTAACTATATTATCTTACCATGATTATTAAAATTGCAAGCATTCTAAAAAAAAAATTCGCCATAAAGTCCCCATTTCCAGCATGATAAGATTATCTGCCGCGTACAAAGAACCTTATATTTAAAGAAAAAGTGGGAAATGGGCTTTTCTAAAATCTTAATTGCTAATCGAGGGGAAATAGCCCTCCGTATTCTACGAAGCTGCGAAGAAATGGGAATTGCGACAGTTGCCGTGCATTCTACCATCGATCGCCATGCTCTCCATGTCCAACTCGCTGATGAAGCCGTTTGTATTGGTGAATCTCCAAGTAGCAAAAGCTATCTCAACATCCCTAATATTATCGCGGCGGCACTAACTCGCAACGCCACTGCTATCCATCCGGGCTATGGATTTTTAGCTGAAAATGCTCGCTTTGCCGAAATTTGCGCCGATCACCATCTAGCTTTTATTGGCCCAACATCAGCAGCCATTCGAGCAATGGGGGATAAATCCACTGCGAAAGAAACTATGCGACGCATCGGAGTGCCCACAATACCTGGTAGCGATGGGTTACTTACAGAAGAAAAAGAAGCCCTAGCTATTGCAGAGGAAATTGGCTATCCAGTAATTATTAAAGCCACCGCCGGTGGAGGTGGACGAGGAATGCGTTTAGTGCGAGAGGAAAGTGAATTTTCCAAGCTTTTTAGCGCTGCCCAAGGAGAAGCCGAGGCTGCTTTTGGTAATGCTGGTGTGTATTTAGAAAAATTTATCGATCGCCCTCGACATATTGAATTTCAAATTTTAGCTGATAACTACGGTAATGTTATTCATTTAGGGGAAAGAGACTGTTCTATTCAACGTCGCCACCAAAAACTGCTCGAAGAAGCCCCTAGCCCTGCTTTAACACCTGAATTGCGATCGAAAATGGGCGCTGCTGCTGTGTTAGCAGCTAAATCTATTAACTACACCGGTGCAGGAACCGTAGAATTTCTTTTAGATAAATCCGGGCAATTTTATTTTATGGAAATGAACACCCGGATACAAGTTGAGCATCCTGTCACCGAAATGATCGCAGGGCTAGATTTAATTGCCGAACAAATTCGTATTGCCCAAGGCGAAAAATTGCAACTTACCCAAGACCAAGTAAGATTACAGGGGCACGCGATCGAATGTCGAATTAATGCTGAAGACCCCGATCGACAGTTTCGCCCCTCTCCGGGACGCATTACCGGCTTCCTACCCCCCGGTGGCCCCGGTGTCCGCATGGATTCCCATGTTTATACTGATTATGAAATTCCCCCCTATTACGATTCATTAATTGGTAAATTAATTGTTTGGGGTCCTGATAGACCATCAGCTATTAAACGTATGCAACGCGCCCTCAGAGAATGTGCTATTACGGGTTTACCTACTACTATTAACTTTCATCAAAGAATACTAGAAAACCCTAATTTCTTAGCAGGCGAAGTTTATACTAACTTTGTTGCCGAAATGTTTAATCAATAATGCAAAAATTACCAAATTATTGATTTTAACTATGGTAGGTTGGGTGGAGCAAGTGCAAAACCCAACTAATTTATTATTCCCTATTACATCTAATGCTTTTCTTCTGTGTTTCTATACTGAATTGACAATAAACTAGCATATTTATCACTTAATTTTGATTGATATTATTTGGATTAGTATTTAAATCGATTTTATTATTTAAAGTCTTTACTCACGCAATAGGATCAAACCGGTGTCTTAAATGTATGCTGCAAAAATCATTAAATCGTCTTTTTACAAATATGAGATGTAACGTTTTTTTGGTGTTATAACAGTTGACATTACGGTTATGAGTTATTTGCCCATCCCTACGCTAGTTAGGGACAAATAACAACCAGAAAATTTTTCTTAATTGTGTTCAATATTTGCTATAATTATTTTTGTAGTATTCAGTCCAAAAAACATGACCACAAACCAGTCTATATTATCAGTAAATCATAATATGAAGCGTCGGGAATTTATTAAATATACATCCCTGGCTTTAGGTAGCGCTATGTTAACGGCTTGTTCTCAGCCTAACTCTCAAAATAATGCTAAAAAAAGTAATTTAGACTCTGTAATATTAACTATAGATTGGATAGCAGAAGCAGATTATGGTGGGTTTTATCAAGCAGTTGCTACAGGTATTTATAAAAATCATGGCTTAGATGTCACCATCATTCAAGGCGGCCCCAGATTAAATAATAATATGCTATTAATGGGAAACAATACTGATGTAATTTTAGGTACTGCTCCCGATGCAATTAAAGCTATAGAAAATAACATACCAAAAATTAGTGTAGCTGCAATTTATCAAAAATACTCCCAAATATTAATAGCCCATCCTAATCAGGGTAACGATACATTAGAGAAGTTTAAAGGTAAACCAATTTTAGTTAGTTCATCGGCGGATGCGACTTATTGGCCAGTATTAAGAAAAAAATATGGTTTTACAGATGATCAAAAACGTCCTTATAACTCTAACTTAGCACCATTTTTAGCAGATAAACAAGCCGTACAACAAGGAGTTGTAAATTCAGAACCTTTTGCGATAGAAAAAGAAGCAGGATTTAAACCAGTGGTAATTTTATTATCAGATTATGGTTATAATCCTTATAGTTATGTAATTCAAACTACTAAAAAATTAGTAGAAACTAATCCAGATTTAGTGCAGCGTTTTGTGGATGCTTCAATAAAAGGCTACTATAGTTATCTGGAAAATCCGGTTCCTGGTAATGAATTAATTAAAAAAGATAATCCAGAAATGACGGATGATTGGTTAAATTTTGGTGTTACTCAAATTAAAAAATATGAGTTAATTACTGGGGGCGATGCAGCAAAATTAGGTATTGGGGCAATGTTAGATTCTCGTTGGCAAGAATTCTTTAATAGTATGGTAGAAGTAAAAATTTTTCCGCCCAATATTAATTATAAAGAGGCTTATACTTTGCAGTTTGTTAACAAGGGAGTCGAATATTACAAAAAATGAGTAAAAAACTAGCTATTGAGTTAAATAATGTTAATAAAATTTATCCTAATGGTACGATCGCTCTGGAAAATATGAGCTTGAGTATTAATGAAGGTGAATTTATTAGCTTGGTAGGCCCTTCTGGATGTGGCAAAAGTACCGTTTTAAGAATAATTGCTGGCTTAAGTGGTATGAATACAGGTAGTATTACCTGGGGCGATCGCCATCTGCAAAAACAGTTAGCATTCGTATTCCAAGAAGCCGCTTTAATGCCTTGGGCTAATGTTATAGATAATGTCAAATTACCATTAAAATTAGCCAAAATTTCCGCCCAAGAAGCACAAATAGCTTGTGAAGAAACCCTCAAATTAGTAGGATTAAAAGGCTTTGAATTAGCTTATCCACGAGAGTTATCTGGAGGGATGAAAATGCGAGTTTCCATCGCTAGATCTCTCATCACTAAACCTCAAGTTTTATTAATGGATGAACCCTTCGGCGCTCTCGATGAAATTACCCGCAGCAAATTAAACGGTGATTTACTTAAATTATGGTATAATCAACGCTGGACTGTAGTTTTTGTCACCCATAATATTTACGAAGCAGTTTATATGTCTAATCGAGTAATTGTCATGGCTGCTCGTCCTGGAAAAGTAGTAGCGGATATCAAAATTAACTCGCCTTATCCCCGCACAGAAGATTTTCGCACAGATGAAATTTATATAAAATATTGTCGGGAAGTTTCCCATTGTTTATTTGCAGCTATGGCAGAAACGGAGAATCAATAATATGTCGCCCCGCAATTTTAGCATACATAAACTCAAAAAAAAGGTAATTTCTGCTGAGTTTTTAGCACCTTTAGCTGTAGGTGTTTTATTTTTATTAGGGTGGGATATGTTAGTAAGAATTACTGATATGCCACCTTATATTTTACCAGATCCATTATTGGTGATAAAAACTCTCATTAGTGATTGGAATGAGTTATTTCCGTCATTAATAGTCACTTTGAAAGTAACAATAGCTGCCTTTATTCTAGCTACATTTTCTGGGTTATTGATTGCGATTTTGTTTGCTCAAAGTAAGTGGATAGAAAAAAGTTTTTTCCCCTATGCAGTAATGTTGCAAACAACACCCATAGCCTCGATCGCACCCTTAATCATAATCTGGTTTAAAA
>CAWUOF010000224.1:0-6911 GCA_963923765.1 uncultured bacterium
AATTGTAGGGTGCGTCAGATAGTTAACTTAGTTATCTGAGTAATAAATTTTGGTCTGACGCACCCTACCAGGCTAGAAACCGGGTTTCTACATAGATCTAGGTGAAAAACCGATTATTTTTCATAGAAACCCGGTTTCTTTGCGTGTTGGTGAATAGACTAGAAACTAGCATCAAACAACCCTGTAAAGGAATTGTAGGGTGCATCAGATAGTTAACTTAGTTATCTGAGTAATAAATTTTGGTCTGATGCACCCTACCAGGCTGCTTCCTATTTTTATTAGCATAAAACAGCCCTGGGGTTTTTGAGCAAGTTTTTGCCTACCGATATTTTGTCAAAAAAAACGGTTTCTGAGCGTTTTAAAAATAGATTTTTAGGTGAGGATGATGATTTTCAGCTTCCGTTTTAATGTATAGGCGATCGCCTTTTATTTGTCATTTGTTATCTAACTAAATATTAAGTTATTTGCGGATTAAAGCATGAGGGCCAACACTAACACTTAACAGTTGTCCATCATCAGCAAAATTAGCAGAAGTTAAAATTAGTTTGTCTACACCAGGTATGGCGATCGCCCCTGATAAAATAGCATCAGATTCCCACAGCCCCATATAACGCGCTGATGCTAAGTATGGATATAATGAACTACCTAACTGATATAACATTCTTCGCCAATTATTAGTAACTAAACTTATCGGTAAATAATCACTCCATTGCTGCCCAATTTGACGAACTAAGGGTAATTTTGGTAATGCTAAAAATAGCACTGCTAAATCTGCATCTTCCCCTTCTAAACGATGGAACATAAACCCATTTAAATCACGGCTAAAAAACAATTTAGCTTTACCAGAATCTAAATAAAACGTTCCGTCAACCGCCATACATACTTTAACAAGAATTTCCCCGGTGATTTTACCTTTTTTTGTGACTGTAAAATGTAATTCTGAATCAAGGCTGAAAGTAAAAGCTTGCCATAGGGTGCGATCGATGCTAACAGGTTCTAATAATGTATCTTGTACTGGTGTAAATTCGGCAAAAAATTCGTTATTTACACGCAAATTAGCAAAACTAAAAGGAACTGTTGCTGCACCTATTTCTGGGGTAAGTTGTACTTGAATATGAATATGAGGCTGGGGAGAATAACCGGAATTGCCACAACGACCTAATAAAGTTCCTCTTTCAATGCGATCGCCTTGATTTACGGTAATAGTATTTTGGGCAAAATGGGAAATTTCCACATAAAAACCTCGTTCATCGTAAAGTATAACATAATTTCCCCAATTGTTATCAGTATCTACAGAACTTATTGCACAATCTGGTAAATCTTTTACTACCCTAACTACCCAGCCGCGAATAGGTGAAAGTATAGGTTTTTGATAAGCATAATAATCAGAAAGTTGTAATCCATTACCTCTATAAGTAAGTCCTTTTTCATCTTTAATTAAGAAATCATAAGCATATCGCCATAAACCTTGATGAGTCCATTTCCCATCAAAACCTTGCCAAACTATCCAACTTCCAGCAAAAGGTAAACTAATAGTACGTCCAGTACCTTGATAACGCAATCTTGCAGTTAATTCCGCATCTAAAGTTTTTTCTGGTGAAGCTTGGGGGTATCTGACTAATAAACTATGTCCTGCTAATCCTAATATATATAAAAGTGAAAGAGTAACTAAGTTATAAGGTAAAGCATGAACTGGTAAACCAACTGCTGCCCAAAATACGCTAATAGCTTCTCCTAATAATGCTGCTAAAGTCACACCAAAACCAGCTAAAATATAACTTCTAGGAGAAGGTAACAGGTAAAAACCTCCGATCGCCATTGCGACTAAAATAAAATTTAGAGTGCCAGGGTCATAATAAACATAAGCAAAGGTTCCAGTTAAAATACCGCGAATTTCTGTACCTAAAAAATATCCAAATATAGCTAATAAAAATTGAATTCGAGAATTTAATAATAATAAAACCGCTACTACCATGCCTACCCAAACATTAGGTAAAAAGAAAATTAACCCTAATGTGCGAAGAAAACCTTCTAAATATAGCGGTAAACCGATAGTATAGGCATGGGAAGGTACTATGGCAGGATGTAAGCCCGCGTAACGAAAAGCAGCTAAATGCACTACCCAACTTACAGCAACAAAGGGTAAGCTTAAAACTGGTAAATATAAGAATGTTTGTAAAATATTTGATAACGTCCAAGTTAACAGAAAAGCTAGTACTCCTGATGCGGCTGCTAAAAATAAGGAAGCAGGACTAGGGCGAAATAAATAACCCACACCTAAACCGGCTAACATGGGATTAAATAGAAAGGGTGCCGATCGCTGGTAACTATTTCCTAATTGTGCTACATAAGCAAATACTACTGCTGCTAATATACCCGTAATACCCATTAATAATACAGAAGGTTGTAGTAGCATTGCTGCTAATAATATCGCCCCTATTTTAGTTCCCCGCAGAAATACAATTTCTGCTGTAGCGGCACAGGTAGCATTAAATAAGGGTTGAATATAATGCCAATTTTGTTGAAATATATCTATTGCTATGGAGGTATATTTTAGCTTAGTTTTTGGCTTAGTTTTGGTGATGGTTTTTAGTTTCTCTTCAAGTTTATAATGGGAATCTAGCATGATTTTTTATCCTGGTTGATAACTGGAAGTAGAGATAATGGTAGAGATAATGGTAGAGATAATGGTAGAGATAATGGCAGAAAAAAAAGGCTTATATTAATATTTATTAGGTTTAAATGTAAATATATTGGGTGCATTTTCTAATTGCAACAAAAACAATATGTTAACTATGCAAATATCTATTATTTTGTATCATAGTCGAGAGCGCTAAAGCGCAACAACAGTTTTTTAAAATTTGCAAATGCCCCAATATGTTAATAGAAAGCCGGTGATTATGGGTGGTGATTGTAAAGTTAATTTTTCCCTAGATTAGCAGGTTGTAAATTAGATGATGAATTGTTAATATTTGCTAATCGCGATGGTAGATTTTCTCTTCGTTCTAAATCGCTTAAATCCTCAGATTCTCGAATTAGTTCTACTTCCCCTGTTTCTGATATTAATACTACATTCGGACGGTATTCTATAAATTGCATCCATTGGGTGTTATTGTAGGCTCCTACGGTGGAAATAACTAAGCGATTGCCGCGAGATAATGGTGGTAGAGAAATTCCTTCATCAATTACATCAATATTCATACATAAAGGACCGTAAATTACTGAAGATTCACAGGTACCAGAAACAGGGCGATCGAGGGCGATATCAAAGCGATACCAAAAACTTGTAAATAACACATTGACTCCAGCATCGATAATATAAGCGCGAGTACCATCATGGAGTCGTTTTACACCACAAACTGTAGTAATTAATGAGCCGGCTTCATCAACTACAGCACGACCAGATTCAACAATTAATTTAGGTGTATGTCCTGGTTTTAAATTATCCCAAAGAGCATCACAAATAGCATCAGCATATTCTTCTATTGATGGTAACATTACCTCGGCTGCGTGATAGGTTCCCTTGAGGCGACTGCGGGAAGGTAAGCCACCACCAATATCAATATATTCCATTCGCCAGCCGAAATTTTCTTCAATTTCATAACCAAATTTCACCATTTTTTCGACTTGACGGCTGTAGGCATTTGGTTCCAAAATAAATGTACCAATATGGCTATGTAATCCGTTTAAGCGTAATTTTCCACCACTAGCAATGCGTCGAACTGCTTCTAAGGCTTGACCTGATTCTAAATTGAAACCAAAACGCGACCAACGCGGCTGTATTCCCACATCTAAATTTAAGCGCATACCGATCGATATTGTTTTACCCAGACGAGTAGCGATCGCTTCTAAATCTTCTATTTCATCCAAATGATCGACATTAATTGTCACCCCATCTCGTACCGCCGCTTCTAAAGTTTCAAAAGGTTTATGGGGGCCATTAAAAATTATTTGATTACCAGGAATTCCTAAAGCTTTAGCCTTGTCATATTCCATTTTAGAAACAAGTTCTGCTACTGCGCCTTCTTGGTGTAAAATCGCACAAATTGCTTTTAAGTAATTAGTTTTGTAAGACCAACCAAAAGTAACATCAGGATAACGAGTAGCAAAAGCATTACGAATAGTTCTAAATTTCCGCCGTAAGGCTTTTTCTGAATATACAAACAGTGGCGAACCAAATTGATTAACTAAATTATCAATACTAACTCCCGCAATTTCTGTTTTAATTTTTCTTTGAGCAAAATTAGCACCGGAAAATTTATTCATCAATCCACTTTGTAATTTTTTGATTGCGGGTTTTTCGTATTGGGGTAACATAATTTTCTCCAAAGTTTCTGGTATTTTCGGGTTAAATCAAGACAAATTATCTAGCGTTCGCCAGCAGTTACTAAAGCTTGTAGTGGGGTTGCATCCATCACCATTTCGTAGGTGTAACGCATTAGTAATTTCCCTGCGGAATATGTGTTTAATGGCGGTAAAGGTAATCCTAATGCTGCCCGGACTAGACGAGATGGTAAATTAATTCCTACTCCCGTTGCGAAGTAAGTCCAGGCGGGAAACCGGGGATTAATTTCTATTAGATAAATAGTTCCGTCTGGGGCGGCAATACATTCTAATTCAAAAGGACCTTTCCATTTAGTATGGTGTAAAAAGTTTTCTGCTACTTGAAATAATCCTGGATGGTGAATAGTTAAACCACTCCAAATTTTACCTAGTTCAGTTATTGACATTTTTTTGATAGCTACCATGCCTAAATGATTGCCATTTCCATCGCCAACACTCACTAAATTTAGTTCTATTCCATTTACGATTTGTTGCAAGATAATCGGATATCCCCATTCTGCTGCTAATTGATGGAATTTTTGCAATGCTTCCCCAGGATTTGATACTCGGTAAGCTTTGTAATAGGGTCCTTTTATCATTAAGGGAAATCCTAATTTTGCTGTTGCTTCATTTAATTCTTGTAGTGAAGTAACTGTCACAGTGGGGGGAGTGATAACACCAAAGTTAATAGCTGCTTCTGCTAAGTTGGCTTTGTTTCTGAGGGCAAATTGTGCTTTTGTGGGTAAATAAGTGTGAATTCCCATTGCTTCTAGTTGTTTAGCATAGCGGATATATAGGGGCAATTCCACATCGAAATTAGGTATTAAGCAATCTAATCCAAATTGATCTTGAATTTGTTGTAACCGATCGAGGGAAATTTCTGGTTCCGCAGAGGGATAGGGCATCATGTAACGGCGATCGAATAACCAATCCATGTATAAACCCGGTTCCATTGCATCGTAGGCAAGACCAGCTATTTGTATTGGAAATTCTTTATCTTCTCGTAAACTGCGGGCGACTCCTGTACCAGGGCCGGGATTATCTACCGCATTGATTCCTGTAATACCAACAATAGTAGTTTTCATGGGTTATTTATTGTTAATCCTAATACGTTTAGTTGTTGAAAAAAATCGGCGATATCTCTTTCTGCTGTATAGCGATTTATGCCAAATTCTCCAGCTATAAAGTTAATGATTTGATTTCTGTTTTCGCCTTTTTGTAATAGTTGTAATACTAATCGACCGGAATTATTTACTGTGTAGCTTTCTCCAGTGGTAGAGTTGAAAGCAAATCCATCTTCGTTAACTGTTAAACCTTGAAATATTGACATGGTTTTTTCCTGGTGTGAGGTAATTTGAAAGGTAAGTTAAAAAGTAAGTTGCTCTTATCTGTAACTTTCTATATTTCGATTAACTCCAGTAAAAATTACATTTTGGATGATGATTAGATTACATTTTTGTAATTTTTCTCTGGGTGCTTGTATTACTAGGGTCGAGGTGGTTCTGGTTCTGATAATTGTCTTTCTGCTAACATGGTTTCAAAGTTAGCGTTATCTATTTGATGGTGTAAAAATTGAATTTGTTCGTGTTGTTGCTGTAATTGTTGTAGGGAAGCATGAGTATCGATAAGCGATCGCATTTGGTGATGTGCTATTTTTAATTGTTGATGCAATTCTCCAATATTTTTTCGAGCGCGATCGCGTACTGAATTTAAATATTCTTTGTGTCTAAGATGAAAATTGAAACCTGGTGGTAGTTTTCCACCTATTGGCGGTGGCGGTGCAAACATTAAATGCTTTGGTAATAAAGATAAATTTGGGTGATTATTTAACGCTGTCAATGGGGAATGACGTAAGGCAAAAATGGCACCGATCGGAATTAAAACTGCTGCCGTAGTCAATAGGAACATATTCCACGATTTGATTTTTTCCATATTCTGTAAATTCCGGTTAAACTGACTGGTCATATAAGTAAATTTATCTTTTTAGGGATGGGAAATTTACCTATGTTTTAATTAAGCAAGAGGAAAATTACAGATTAATATGGCTTTAAATTACAAAATTGTAATTTTATGGAGGTAATTTTGAGTTAAAATTAAGGAACTTTCTCGATAATTTTTCTAGTGTCAGTCGTGCAGAGGCGATCGCAGTCCTCGAATTAGCAAAAAAATACGGCGTTGCTGGAAGCATAATACTCCCTAATATATTAGCAACACCGTTAGTTAAAAAATATTAGATTATTACAATTAAGAGGAAAGTTGATTTAACCAATTAGTTAAATCTGTTACTGCTGTAAAATCTAATAACGCCTCCCCTAAATTTTCTAATTCTTCTACAGATAAAGCCTGTATTTGCTCTTGTATTTCTGGTGCGATCGTTCCAATTCGTCGAGTTAACAATCGAGTAATAACAGAGAGCGCCTCTCGTTTAATTCCTTGTTGAATTCCTTGTTGAATTCCTTGTTGGATTCCTTGTTGGAGACCATCAGCGAGAATTTCTTGGTAAATAACTGATTCGCGCATTTTTTCCTTCCTCAATATTTGTCTGATTAAGTTTTTGTCAAATCTCAACCCTGCCAGCACTTGAGCGC
>CAWUOF010000225.1:0-6899 GCA_963923765.1 uncultured bacterium
CTAAATCCAGGAATATTATTAATTTTAATATCCATAAATTGAATATTATTCTGGAATAAATTTACATTGGCTTTGGTACAAGTTGTATTTAAACCTGTAGCTAAACTAAGTTTTTGTTCAATTTCTTGTCCAGCTTTTTGATCAGCAAATTTTTTTAAGCCAAATGCTACTCCACCCAAAGCAACTATGACTATAATAGTTATCAGCAAATATTTGTTAGGCATTTAATGATTCTCCTTAAAACTTTGGGAAAAATATAAAATTCACACTAGATGGAATAATCAAACCCTTCAGAATTATACAACATTTTGTTATTAGATGTTTTTAAAAATGGGGAAATTAGGAAAATAAGTATAAATCCTGGGTTTAGATATAAGATTTAAGGCGGTATATAATTTAGAGGTTGAGTTGTGATGCATTCTAGCAATTATTATAAGTATTTATACTACGATATTATTGAGCCTATCTATTGAATTTTAATTACCATTAATAACTTTTTTAACAGCAGTAACGCTTTTTTCTGGGTTTCCTCCAGAGGGAAACACTAAAATGCTTTTTATTTTGGAATTATTTACTAATTCTTTTAAGCGATTTAGTTGATTATCAGAAATAGCTACCCCGGCATAATTTTCAGCATAAACTAACTCATCTTTAAAATTAGCATCATTATAGATTTGAATAAACACTCGATCGACTTGCCAATTTTCCCAGTCTGCCGCAAAATAACGTTTACCCCAATAAGGATTATGATGGCAAATATCAAAACTAACGTTAGGTTTAACTTTTTTCATATCATCTTTCATTTGCCGGACAAAATTAGTTAACTGGGTAGTTCGATCGACTTTTCCAGGTAAATCAGCATGATAACCTAAATAATCATCCCATTGTACTGCATCTATATTAGGATATTTTTGCACAAATTCTACTAATATGGACTTAAAAAGATTAGCAACTTCTGGTAATTCTACGTCTAATACATAATGTTCAATACCAGGATAGGTTTTATCGACTCCTGGTACAATCCATCTTCTAGCAATTGCTTCATCAAAAATGGGGGAATTTTTATCAATTTTAATTCCTTTTTCAAAATAAGCATGAACTTGCATTCCCTGTTTATGTGCTTCATCAATTAACCAATCTAGCCATTGCTCTTGAAATTGGTTAGGACAACTTTTATATTTAAATATCTTTTGCATAACATCGCTGTTATACATTGTACAACCATTCCCCCATACACCATGAATAATTGTATTTATCCCCTGGGAACGATAATAACGTACTCTTTGACGAATTGTTTGTTCATCGGCATTATTAGTAATTTGATATCGGCTTAAATAAATTCCTCTAATTTGTTTTTTTTCCCAAAGAGTTTGTAAAGATGATTGATTTGGTGTTATGGGTGATGGGGAAATTTCTGGATTATTATTTTTTGTGGGAGTTGGAGTAATTGAGGGAGAATTGAAGGGAGAATTAGTAATATTTCCTTCCTGGGTGGGGGCAGGTGTTAAATTAGATGAATTTGGCGCTTGATTATTTGGTTGAATATTAGCTAAAAATTTGCTGATATCTAAATTTTTAGGTAAAAATTGACTAATATTTAATTTATCCAGATGGGTAAAGCCCCAATAGCCAACTCCTAAGAAAACTAGGATTAATGAAATGGGAATGCTAGTACATCCACAACCGGTGTTTTCTGTTTTTAATGATTTTTTTATTTCGTTTTTAGCTGGCATAGTAATAAATACCAAGGGTAATAAATCTATTGTACTTCAGTTGGCGATCGCTAAATTTCGCAGTCTATGGGGTAATTCTCCTTATTTGTTGGTTTTACTAAAATATCACAAGAAACCCGGTTTCTTGAAGAAAGCCGGGTTTTGATATGTATTTTTAATTTTCCTGAGAATTGCGATAAATTTGCTGGATTTCATCCACACTATTTACTGTAGATAAATTAGCAGCAATATTTTCTAAAATGCTAATATCGGTAATTGCTGATATTTCGGTAAAAATAGACAAACCGGCATCACTAAATTTTAGCTTTAAACCTAGTTCGATCGCCAGTAATAATGCTTGTTTTGTGCGCGTTTTTTCCTCAGTTATTTGTGCCTGAGTTTGAGATAATTGTGCTTGAGTTTGAGATAATTCTGTTTCCCGTTGTGCGACTATTTCATCACCTGTAGGTATGGGAGTACCATTAGGATAACACCAACGTAACCAAGTAGAATTTATATTTTCAAATTCACCTTGCCACAAAGTTACACCCAAACCAACTTCTGGGAAAAAAGTATCATCTTTAGGAATATAAAACCCTCCCTGTAATTGAAATATTTGTAGGATTTTATTTCCTAATTGGCGCAAAGGATCGTACACGACATAATACATGATTCGCATTCGTGCGTAATCGAGTAATTTGCTAGCCAATTCATTACCAGGTGTTGGCGAAACAATTTCGATCACTACTTCTGGAGGTTTACCAAACTCCCAAAATAGATATGATCGAATTTTTTTTTCCCACCAGTCTTCTGCTTCGCTAATATTAATACTGAGAAAAGCATCAGGGGCTATTCCTGGTTGACGAACACTATTAAATAAGCCAACATTAGCAGCAGCGATAAAAGGTCCTGTAATACCAGTATCAGCACCGCTATAGAAAACAGTTGTTAGCAAACGTTGTTGTTTTTCGTTGATAAAGCTATCCAATGGCGTATTATCTTCTAATACTAGCCCGCTAATATCTGGCAATTGACTCGCATCGAGGATTAAAGGTTCAGACATAATCTAGCGGAAAATAAGAGATTTATTTGATTTTACTATATTTTATTAGTATATGGGTGGCTAAAGTACAATAACTGGGATAATTCATAATTAAACATAATTAAGCATAATTAAGCACAATTAAGCATAATTAAAAATTATCCCGAATTTATCATCACTTATTAATTTCTAGCTTCTGGCAAAATTAACATGGCATCTCCAAAGGAATAAAATCGATATTGTTTTTCTATTGCTTCTTGATAAATATTGAGGAGATTTTCCCTTCCTATTAAGGCACTTAACAACATTAATAAACTTGATTTAGGTAAGTGAAAATTTGTAATTAATCCCTCTACTACTTGCCATTTATAGCCAGGATAAATAAATAAATTGGTTTCTCCATAAAAAGGTTTTAATTCTCCACTTATTGCGGCTCCTTCTAAGGAACGTACAGCCGTTGTGCCTACGGCTATAATTCTGCCTCCTTTTGCTTTAGTTTCTTGGATTTTTTCTACTGTTTCCGGAGGAACTTGTACCCATTCTTGATGCATATTGTGGGTAGTAATATCTTCTACTTCTACGGGTCGAAATGTACCTACACCAATGTTAAGTGTAACAAAAGCGCGATTAATTCCTTGGTTTTCTAGTTGGTTTAATAATTCTTCGGTAAAATGCAATCCCGCAGTAGGGGCGGCTACGGAACCAGGACATTCTGCATAAACAGTTTGATATTGTTCTGGTGAAGATTGGGAATCACTAATATAAGGTGGTAAAGGTACGTGACCATAAATTGTTAATAATTGGTTGAAGTCTGTTTCTGGGGGTATTTCAAATTGTAATATTCTGCCGCCAGTAGCTGGGTCAGTAGCTAAAACTTTGGCGGTTAAGGGGTTGGTATTAGTTAAGGGAAAATTTGCTGTTTTTGGTGTATTTGCTTGGTTTTCTGTGGGTGGAGAAAAGATAATTGTTGTCCCAGGTTTGAGGCGCTTACCCGGTTTGACTAATGCTAACCAGATGTGGGGCTGGCGTGGTTCGAGTAGTAATATTTCTATGGGTGTTCCTGTAGATTTTTGTCCATATAATCGGGCTGGAATGACCCTAGTATTATTCATTATTAATAAATCACCCGATCGCAGAAATTTGGGTAAGTCTCGAAAAATTTGGTGGAGGCGATCGCCTGGGGATTTAACTACAAGCAAGCGAGAGGTATCTCTGGGCACTGCTGGATTTTGGGCGATTAATTTTTCTGGTAAGGGATAGTCATAACTGCTTAAACAGCGATCGAAATCGGAATTTGAGGTAGAAAATAGCCCATTTTGGGGGCGATCTTTGGGTGTCTGCATCATGTTGTAAATAGTCAATTGTTGCTAAGAGTTAACAATTATCAATCGATCCGCGTAAATTTGATCGATAAATTCTGGAAATATTACGTACTTTCCCTCTGTTGAGTTGGCTGCAAGCATGGGAACTATATATATAGGAATCACTGTACCCTGAAGGCACTAATATGCAATACCTCTATTTTCTTTCTAATGCCAGTTTAACTTTAAGAATTGTTGAATATTTGCGGACTAACCGCAGGTTGCAAGTTCGCTTTGTGACTCTAATTCACCAAATTGACGGCTGGGTAATTAGGGTAAAAATGGACGAATCTTTAACCCCACAAGAGCAAGGCGATTTTCGTGCTTTTATGAATGAATTAGGTATTCCTTATATACCAGAAATTAGAGTACAAATGGCTCTTTGGAGTTTGGAAACTGGACAGTCTCCCATTGATGTGATGCGTCGTTATCAAGTTGCTGTCGTTTCTCATGGTATGCCTGATCGCGGCGAAATAGAAGCTTTTCGTCAACATTTTGTTAGGGGCTTAGGATATTGTCCTGAAACCCTAAGTTAAATAATTAACTTATTTTTCCCTATTTAGGGCAATTATATTAATTGTTCCTATATTTTAGTATATTTACCATTTAATTTTAGGGTTCAGTTCCTAATTTTTTCCTAAGTTTTGGTAACAAAATACCTGACTTTTTGCAGCAAATACCCGACTTTTTGAAAAAAATCGGGTATTTTATTGATATCTTAATTATTAATTGCTATATATTTCTCGATCGACTGGTTTGATAATTTATTATTTTCAGTAATGCTTTTCGATATATTTCTAAGCCTTTATCATTTAGATGTACGCCATCTATAGTTAAATTATGTTTTAATTCCTTATGGGCAAATAAAGGCTGTATTGCTTCTGCTTCTACGGGTAAATTTTCGCCTTCAGCTACTTGATATATTAAATAATTAATCTCATCTACTCTACTAATTGAACCTGCCATATTTGGTTGATAAGTAGCCGCAATAGTTGAATAAAAAGCTGGTATTAAAATTATTTCTTTTGGGTTTAATTTTCTAGTTAATGCTATGGTTTTTTGCAGATTTTTAATAAACATTTCATTGCTAATATCATATAAAGCATCATTAGTACCAATAGCTATAATAGCTTTGTCACATTTCACCCCTGTAGGTATTAAAAGTTTTAATTGTTCAATGAGGGAAACAGTACTCATGCCACTAATGGCAAAATTAAAGTTTTGTTCGCCGAGGGAATTGCCTAAAGCTGATGAAATAGAATCTCCAAATAAACAACTATTGTATTGTTTATTTTTGGTGGCGATAACTTGATATTTTACTGCTAATTGCCAAAATTTTGTAGAAATTAGGTTATCTTTTAGTTGGGAATTTTGCGCTATTGTTAGATTTTTTTCTGGCAGAGAAACTGTTTTAACTACGTTTACAGCTTTGATGAGTTTAATATTAATGTTTGTCTGGGGATAAGCTTCTAAAAAACTAAGAATACTTAAGCCTTCGGAAGATTGATTTCCTTGAATTATGGCAGAATGTAGTGCTGCAAGGCTGAGGTTTTGTGGTAGGGCGATCGCCTGGGCAATGTTTAATAAAAAATTTTGTCCTATTTCAGTTTTAAATAATTCTTCTAGGGCTAAATTATCTAAAGGTAGTTGGATGTGGAGAATTTGTTTAATTATTTGCTGATTTTCTTGGCTAATAAACTTTAACCAGGTTTTGAGGCGATCGCCTATTTTTCCTGTTTCTGCATAGTTACGAATTTCTGTAATAGGTAATGATGGCTCAAAAATCCCTAACTTAAAGCCTATTTTTTCTGCCGCTAAACTCGGTGAAGTTTGCCAGTAACTATGAATAGCTAATAATATTAAAGACAGAGATAAACTTAATAAATATCGACGATAACCATAATAACATTTGTTGGGTTTAAATTTGGTTTTATTGGTTATAAATAACATAAAATTAATTGATTTTTTAGAGTTAAATAGAGGTGGAATAGCAATTAGCTATTAGTTGAGTATTCTTCAAAGGCAGATATAATATAATTCTCTAAAATTAATTTATATCCGGGTAGAATCATTTCTGGCTTTTGATCAAAGGATATAGTAGGTAAAGTTTCCTGATTATTAATTGGCGATCGCTTTAATTTTGGTAAAGGCTGACAAGTAACTAAAGCTACATCAAAACGACAGGGTAAACTAGCTAAATTGGGATATTCAGCTAAAAATAATTCTGCCGCTTGCCATAGTTTGGCTTGTTTTTGCTGAGTGATGGCTAAAAGTCCATTTTCATCCCAGTTGCCCCGACTGCGAGTTTTGACTTCTATAAATATTAATTCATCTTCAGGCGATCGGGCAATAATGTCTAACTCGCCCCAGCGACAACGCCAGCGACGGTGTAAAATGACCCATCCTTGCTGCTGTAAATATTCTGCAACAAGTTGTTCCCCAAATGCACCTCGATCGTGATAATAGGAATTACAGCTTATCATGGCATTAAACTAATATGACTTATATGCTTCGTCATTCTATTGTGACAATTTTATTCAGTTTAATTCTGGCGATCGCCCTTTTTGCCAGCGATTTTGTCCACAGTTTTCCTCCAGCTTTTGCTTTAGAATACAATAAACAAAGCCTAATTGGTGTTGATTTTTCTGGACATGATTTGACAGATTCTAGTTTTGTTAAAACCAATCTTCGCAACAGTAACCTTAGTCATGCTAATCTTCAAGGTGTTAGTTTTTTTGGAGCTAATTTAGATTCAGTCAATTTAGAAGGCGCGGATTTAACTAA
>CAWUOF010000226.1:0-6891 GCA_963923765.1 uncultured bacterium
ACCCGCAGCCCTATTTATGGCTAGTGCCATTTCCGTAATGCGGCGAGAACTATCCCAAGAAAAACCCGCCGAACCAAACCTAGTAATGCGGAACCTCAATAGCATTCTTTCTGAGGATCTAATCAGTAACAACTGCTTTATTACAATGGTTTTAGCCCGTTACAATCCCAACAACGGTGAACTAGTCTACGCCAATGCCGGACACATTTATCCCCTGGTATGGTCTCATCCTGCCGTCCTAGCACATCAAAATAACCCCGGCAACAACGAACTTGAACCGAATTACCTGAAAGTTCGCGGCGTTCCTTTGGGAATTCTACCTATATGGAAAGCTCAAGCTGGCAGTCTCACTCTCAAACCTGGAGATATTTTCCTGCTTACTAGTGATGGAATCACTGAAGCCACAATTCCAGATGAGAATAATAATAATAATAATGGACAGAGTGCCAGTGCCATGCTCCAACAAACAGGTTTATGGCAACTCCTACTTCAGGAAAAAAGCTCTTTAGATTTGTCCAGTCTATTAGCTCGTATTCAAGCACAAGTTAAAGTTCAAGAAGATGACCAAACAATGCTCTCTCTGGAGGTTCTGTAATCAATGAA
Organism: uncultured bacterium; assembly: GCA_963923765.1. GTDB lineage: Bacteria > Cyanobacteriota > Cyanobacteriia > Cyanobacteriales > CAWUOF01 > CAWUOF01. Next base: position 604 of record CAWUOF010000226.1, read on the forward strand.
AACGGAACTAAATGTACCAAGCGACTTAAAGTTTTTGAGTATTGTCGAAAGCTGGCTGCTGGGCAGTCTGGAAATCGAGCTAGGAGACCATATCGACTGGCCCCGTCAATCCAATCGTTTACGCTTGGTGTTAGCAGAAGCCTACTCAAATGTAGTACGTCATGCCCATAGAGATAAACCTAACCTACCTATCCTAATTCGCCTAGAATTAAAAGATAGGGATATTGCTTTAGAAGTTTGGGATCATGGAGAAGGATACGATTTATCTAGTTATAACGCACCAGTACCAGAAAATATGCCCGATGGTGGTTATGGCTGGTTAATTATGAATCGTCTCATGGAACGAGTAGAATATTGCCTACAAATAGAAGGTCGTAACTGCTTAAAACTGGCAACCAGTTTACCAGAACCCAAAAAAGTTTAATTTAGGTTATTTGGGCGAATAGCTAATCACAAAAGCTCAAAACTAAGTCAGCTAATTAATAAGTAAAAATTAATAAGCTGTTACGCATTTAAAATGTTTAAAATATTGGTAGGGTGTAGCAGAAAAAAACTAAATACTTTATTTCTGACGCACTCTACAAATTTATTTTTTAAATGCAAAATAGCTTAGTAGTTATAGGGACTTAAATTAAAATGGAAACAATGAGCAAAAATTAGATTGATTCAGGTTTTGATGAGTAAAAAGAAACCAGGTTTTTTGAAAAAAACTGGTTGTAGCAAGAGAAATAAATGTCAGATATTCTCCTACTTAACTCATTCTTATTTAAGATAACTATATCCCTTAAGAATGTCTATAATTACTAAAGATCGCATTAAAGAAAAAGCCTTAGAAATAGGATTTCATCAAGTCGGAATTACTAACATAAATTCCCTAGATTCAGAAATATCTAACCAAAGCCAAAACCTAAAAAATTGGTTAGCAAAAAATTATCATGCAGATATGGCATGGATGACAAATCCTAAACGCCAGAATATCCAGCTAGTCATGCCAGAAGTGCGATCGCTCATCTGTGTCACCCTCAACTACTACACCCCTCACCCACACTCTCACAACCCCCAACACGCCAAAATATCCCGCTATGCTTGGGGCAGAGACTACCACAAAATACTACACAAAAAACTAAAATCCCTAGCCAGTTGGCTGCAAAGTCTCCAGCCAAACATAAAAACCCTTTACTACGCCGATACTGGCCCAATTTCCGATAAATTCTGGGCACAACAAGCAGGAATTGGCTGGATTGCCAAAAACGGTAATCTCATCACTCGCCAATATGGATCCTGGGTATTTCTAGGAGAAATTTTAACCAACCTAGAATTAACCCCTGATCAACCCCATAGCCAACATTGCGGCACCTGTACCCGTTGTATCACCGCTTGTCCCACAGACGCCATTACACAACCCTTTATCGTAGATGCCAACAAATGCATCGCTTACCATACGATTGAAAATCGCGCCGAAAAATTACCTGAACATATCACTAAAAATATGCAAAATTGGGTAGCCGGTTGTGATATCTGCCAAGATGTTTGCCCTTGGAATCAACGTTTTGCCCAAGCAACCAATATTGCTGATTTTCAACCTTACCCCTGGAATTTATCCCCTAATCTTACAGACTTAGCCACTATTTCCCATCGAGAGTGGGAATCAATGTTTCCCGCCTCAGCCTTACGTCGCATTAAACCACCAATGTTGCGCCGTAATGCCCAAGCTAATCTGGACAATCAAAATTAATCTAATTTTTTTTCTAAATTCTGATATTTTACAGCTATTTTCAGGTAAATAAACCACAAACCGACCTCTCTGGTAAACCTCTCTCAGAGAGGCTTTGATTTACTCCCCTTCCCTGGTAGGGAAGGGGCTGGGGGTTAGGTCTAATAAGGCTCAAATACATAAAAACTGCTGTAATTTAATTTATTTTTTTAATATTGATATCTTTTTGATTAAACTACTTACCAATAATACACAAAATATGAGCAAAGTAATTATTTTTGATTTTGATGGCACGATCGCTGATACCTTAGACACCATTATTACCATTGTTAACCAATTAAAAATTAAAAATGGTTATAAACCCACCAGTCTCGAAGAAATAGCTCATTATAAAAACTTAACATCCCAACAAATTATTAAAAAATCCGGCATTTCCATATTTAAACTACCTTGTATTATCAGACAAGTTAAAAAAGAATTAACTCAAACAATTAAAAAAGTTAACCTATTTCCTGGCATTGCTGAAATTATCCAACAACTTAAACAACAAAATCATACATTAGTAATTATAACTTCTAATTCCAGGGAAAATGTTATCGCATTTTTAAACCATCACAATCTATTAGAATATTTTGATTTTATTTATCCAGGAAGAACAATTTTGGGCAAAGATAAAATCATTAAACAATTTTTAAAACACGAAAATATTAATCCTCAAAACGCCATTTATGTAGGGGATGAAATTAGAGATATAGAAGCAGCCCAAAAAAGTAATATTCAAATAATATCAGTTACCTGGGGATTTCATTCTAAACAAGCGTTAATGCAACATCAACCAGATTTTTTAATTGAAACACCCCAGGAAATATTAACAGCGATCGCGACTCTATAAAAAACCGTTATTGCATTTTTTATTACGCTTCCCTCAAATATTTTATTAAGCCTTTGTAATAAATTCTATACTGGGTAATAAAGGTTCATTCACAATTCCCAAACCAGCAAACTGCCAACGATTTAATAAAGATTTTATTTGGGAAGCCGGTATAGATTCCACCGCAAAGCGATCGGCTACATCTGCCGCGTGTTTATTCACATAACTTAAAGCATCAAAATGTTCACGAAACATCAACAGATAGCCAGAATTAGAGCGATCGCCAGCTACAGGAGGATGAGCAACAACATAACTACCATCAACTTTAGAACGAAGCAAATAATAAACTTGGGAAAACATAATAAATACTAATAATAATTAATAACTATTTCAAATTTTCTAACTTAATCCGAGGGTCTGCAAATTTTAGTAAAACATCAGCCAATATATTACCCACAATCAGCATAAAAGCACCCATCATTAAACTAGCCATAACTAAATATAAATCCTTAGATTGCACAGCTTGTAAAATCAAACGCCCCAAACCTGGCCAATTAAAAAAATATTCAGAAATAAACGCACCACTTAACAAGCCAGCAAATTCAAAACCCAAAAGAGTAATCAAAGGATTAATAGCATTACGCAAAGCATGAACATAAATAACACGATTTTCTGGTAAACCTTTAGCCCTAGCAGTTTGAATATAATCTTGGCGTAAAACATCAAGAAGTTCACCTCGTGTAATACGTTGCAAACCGGCAAAACCAGTAATAGTAAGAGCTAAAGTTGGTAAAATTGCGTGCCAGAGAATATCTAAAACCTGACCGATCGCCGTTAAATCTCCATGATTAATACTTGTTCTACCACCAACAGGGAGTACAGGAGAAAGATTTTGAGCTAAAAACAGCAATAGAAGACCAGTAATAAAACTAGGGAATCCTTGACCAGCGTAGCTAATCACCTGCAAAAAACGATCGAGCCAGCGATTTTGATTAATAGCACCAATAATACCCAAAGGAATAGCAATAGCCCAAGTTAAAAACAGCGAGGCAAAAGACAACTCCAAAGTAGCCTGTACTCTTTCCCACAACAAATCAGCTACAGGTCGTTGAGTAGCAAAACTAATACCAAAATTTCCCTTAGTGACAATTTGCTGTAGCCAGCGCAAATATTGAACGATCGCCGGTTTATCCAATCCAAACATTTCTTGATAAGCATCTATAGTTTTTTTGCTAATTTTCGGATCTTGTCGTAAAGTATCTAAAAAATCTCCTGGTGCCAACTGAAAAATAGCAAAACACAAAGCCGAAGCCAGCAGCAAGGTAAACAGACCTTGGAGTAACCGTTTTACAATATAAATAAAAGTTTGGCTACCAAGTAAACCAATTAGCCAATTAATAATATCTTTTACCGAAATTTTAGACTGTTTATCAGACACCATAACAATTATTATCTATAAAATCCTAATCTTAGTATAATTACAATTACCAAAACCGAGATTATGTGTAATGATAGTAGTTGCATCCCCACTTAAATAGATCTTGTGATGATATTTTTAAGCAGGGAATTAAGCCGGGAGTTGTGATACTATATTTTCTTAATATTCTACCAAACTAATAATCGGAACATCGGGTAATTTTTCTCGTCCGCCTAGCTCTCGTAATTCGACAATAAATCCACAGCCGACTAATTCACCCTTAGCTTGATAGATAAGATCAACGGCAGCCTTAGCCGTGCCACCTGTAGCCAACAAATCATCTATAATCAATATTCGTTCACCGGGTGCTATAGCATCTTGATGCATTTCCAGGCGATCGGTGCCATATTCTAATTCATATTCCATAGCATAAACAGGCGCGGGTAATTTTTTAGGTTTACGGATGGGAATAAAACCAACCCCCAATTTATAGGCCAAAGGCACACCAAAAATAAAACCCCGTGATTCCATGCCCACCACATAATCGGGATTGAGACCAGAGCATTTTTCCGCTAAAATGTCAATAGTGTACTTCATTCCTTGGCGATCGCGCAGTAGGGTAGTAATATCACGAAATATAATACCCGGTTTCGGAAAATCTGGAATGTCGCGAATTAGAGATTTAATATCCATGAGTTAAAGTTTAAAGGAGAAAAACACCAACATTAGGGCCATCTATAAAAGATGCAAGAGATTGGCCTGTAATATCCGCAGATATTTTAGGAATCCTACACCAAATAGGGGAACTACGCAGATAAATATATTATTATCAAGATTCACTAAGGCGATTGCCAGCTTGTGAATATAATCCGGCTGAAAATATAAATGTGTAGTATAGAAAATGAGGCACAAATGTCAATAGTATATGTCAAGAAAGTCAAAAGGGAGTTTCTGGGAAAGTTATAAATGAATGTTTCCACCAGTGGAATGCAATTAAACAACACGGCAGCCCAAGCAATACCACTAATTTTAGAAATGCTGCCCATGCCAGTCCAAACAGCGAGGGAATGTCCACGTCGGGCTAGAGTGCAAATAGATTTAATCTTATTAGCCATAGAAGCCCTTGATCTGCATGGTTCCCAAACCTTCCTCACTGTAGCGCAAGAATTGGAACTACAAGGAATTATCAAAAATCGAGTAGTGCTATGGATGATGCGAACTACCAACCCCTTACGCCGCTATAGCAGTCAACGCCGCAGCTTAAGTTTAGTAGAAGCCAAAGCCCTAGTAGCGATCGCCAGTCATCAAGCCCGCAGACTAACGTTTTTAATCAGAGAATTACTTCTGAGTTATCAACAAATGCAGGAAAAACATCTGCCTTTTGACCATAACTTACGACTGGCAGAATATTTAGAACGATTTCGGGCACACTACAGAAGCCGTATGAATCCGAAAAGATCCGCTGTTATTGCCTACAAATCTGATGAAAAACTAAATGAATTAGCTTTAACACTTTTAGGGCAACTCCTATTTTGTACAGGAACTGCTGGTATGCAAAGATTTTGGATTGGTTTGTTTGATGGAGAAGTGGAATGACAATTCGACGCCAATATAGTCTTCCCAATTGCACATTAACCCTTGAAGGTTTAAGCGATCATACCAATGTAGGAGGCATTGGTAACGATCGACAAGTGTTATCAATTTTAGTCAATGCTGAATGTAATCTATCAGCAGCTAAAGAACCCCTTTGTGGAGGACAAGAATTTATAAACAATCTAGTGCAAGCAGTTAATAGCTATGCCCAAGAATTTTTAAGTGGAATAAATCACCCGCGCCCTTTGAATGGTAACGAATTAATCCATATAAAAAAAATCGGACTTCATCACCATCGCTTAAGTGTACATCAGCCACAGAATACAGAATTTAATCAGAATAAATCAGAAGGTTACTCACCAGCAACACCTAATCCCATCATTATCGATTTAACTACAGTTCAACTTTTTGACCTAGTAGAAGCCATAGATCAATTATTAGCTGATACCCAAACCTTACCTAATTTATCTCTAAATTTAAAACCAGTTTCTCGCCGAGATATTGCTTCTTCTCAACCAATAGTAAAACGCGCTGCCCCTGTTATCATAGGTTTTTCTAGCCTAACCGTAGCCGCGATCGCCTGTTTTCTCATACCTGTTCCCCAAGTGCAAAAACCCGCAGAATCAAGCCCGCAAAGCAACTCGGAACAATCCTCTGCTTCTCCCACACCCACACCCACACCCACTCCCACAC